>NZ_JBEZDN010000040.1:0-59436 GCF_040648315.1 Pseudonocardia sp. NPDC049154 | reverse complement strand
GCGGCGTCGACGTCGAGCACGGCGAGCGACCCGACGCCGAGGCTCAGCAGCGCGTGCGCCGCGGCGGCGCCGGCACCGCCCGCACCCAGCAGCACGACCCGGTCGAGCGGCACGCCGGGCAGGCCGGCGACGAGGCCGTCGCGGAACCCGGACCAGTCGGTGTTGTGCCCGACGGCCCGGTCCCCGTCGAACACGACCGTGTTGACGGCGCCGATCGCCGCCGCGTCGGGCGACAGGTCGTCGAGGTGCGGGATCACGAGCTGCTTGCAGGGGTGGGTGACGTTCACCCCGGCCCGGCCCTCGGCCCGCACCCGGGCCAGCAGGTCGCCGACGGCCTCCGCGGGGAGGTCCAGCTCGTCGAGGTCGAACCGGGTGTAGGTGCAGTCCAGGCCGAGCTCGCGGGCCTCGCGCTCGTGCAGCGCCGGCGAGAGGGACGGGCCGATGCCGGCCCCGATCAGGCCGGTCAGGAGGCGGTCCTGGGACATGCTCACGGGCTCCCTCGCCGTCGATGAATGTACCGGTTAGTTACTTGTACCCGCTCGGAGGACGGAAGGGAAGCGTGAGCCGGATATCGTCGGAACCGTGAGCCGCCCTGTGAGCCCCCACGTGAGCCCCCCGGTGAGCCCCCACGTGAGCCGAGCGGCCGGGACGACGCCGTGAGCGCCCAGCCCACCGGCCCGGTCGGTGCGCCGGAGCGCCAGCGCGACGCCGAACGCACCCGCGCCGAGATCCTCGACATCGCCACCGCGGAGTTCGCCGACCGCGGCTACGCGGGCGCCCGGGTCGACGAGATCGCGGCCCGCACCCGCACGACGAAGCGGATGATCTACTACTACTTCGGCAGCAAGGAAGGCCTCTACGTGGCCGTCCTGGAGCGCGCCTACCAGGGCATCCGCGCCCTGGAGCAGCAGCTCGACGTCGATCACCTCGACCCGGCCCGGGCCATGCGCGCCCTCGCCGAGCTGACCTTCGACCACCACGAGTCGCACCCCGCCTTCATCCGCCTGGTCAGCATCGAGAACATCCACCACGCCGAGCACCTGCGGACCTCCCCGATCCTGCCGGGCCTCGCCGCCCCCGCGGTCGACGTGCTCGGCGGCATCCTCGAGCGCGGCCGCCGGGCCGGCCTGTTCCGCGAGGACGTCGACGCGCTCGACGTGCACATGGTGATCAGCTCGTTCTGCATCTTCCGCACCGCGAACCGGCACACGTTCCAGGCCATCTTCGACCGTGACCTGCTGGATCCCGGCCGTCGCGACCACTACCGCCGCATGCTCGGCGACCTGGTCCTGGAGTACCTCACCGCGCACGTCGGCAGAGCCTGACGGCCTCGACCGGTGCCGCGAATCGCCGGCCAGGGGTTGACAGCGTCCCGGAGCTAACTCACTATCCGGTACGTAACCAGGCGGTACATAACTCAGCCGACCCGGTCCCGCTGTGTCGTGCATCGGAGCATCACTCCAGGGAGCCCCACGTGTCCTCACCGACCCCCGCCGCCCCGGCGGCCCAGCCGCGCAAGGCGGCGCTCGCCGCCTGGATCGGCAGCGCGCTCGAGTACTACGACTTCTTCATCTACGGCACCGCCGCGGCGCTGGTGTTCAACAAGATCTTCTTCCCGGCGCAGAGCCCGGCCACGGGCACGCTGCTGGCGCTGGCGACGTTCGGCGTCGGCTACGTGGCGCGGCCCGTCGGCGCGTTCGTGCTCGGCCACATCGGCGACAAGTTCGGCCGCAAGCGCGTGCTGGTGGCGACGGTCCTGCTGATGGGCGTGGCGACCTTCCTGGTCGGCTGCCTGCCCTCCTACGGTGCGATCGGCGTCGCGGCGCCGATCCTGCTGGTGTCGCTGCGGCTGCTGCAGGGCCTGTCGGCCGGCGGCGAGCAGGCCGGCGCCAACTCGATGAGCCTCGAGCACGCGCCCGCGGACAAACGCGCCTACTACACGAGCTTCACGCTCAGCGGCACGCAGTTCGGCCAGATCCTGGCCACGGCGATCTTCCTGCCGATCGCGGTGCTGCCCGAGGAGTCCCTGCTGACCTGGGGCTGGCGGGTGCCGTTCTGGCTGAGCGCGATCGTCGTGATCGTGGGCCTGCTGATCCGCCGCACACTGGAGGAGACCCCGGTCTTCGAGCAGGAGCGCACCCGGCACGAGGTCGCGAAGGCGCCGCTGGCCGTGCTCTTCCGCGACCACTGGACCTCGGTGCTGCGGGTGGTCCTCGCCGCCACCATCGCCACGGTCAGCACGATCTTCACCGTCTACGCCCTGTCCTTCGCCGTGAACGTCGAGGGGCTCTCCCGCTCCGCCATGCTCTGGGTCGGCGTCCTGGCCAACGCCGTCGCGCTCGTCGCGCTGCCGCTGTTCGGCCGGCTGGCCGACCGCATCGGGCGCAAGCCGGTGTTCATCGGCGGCTCGCTCGGCTGCGGCGTGCTGATGTTCGCCTACCTCGGCTCCATCTCCACCGGCAACTACGTGCTGATCTTCCTCGTCGGCATCCTGATGTTCGGCGTGATCCACAGCGCGACGGGCGGTGTGTGGCCGGCCTTCTACGGCGAGATGTTCCCGGCGCGGGTCCGCCTGTCCGGCACGGCCATCGGCACCCAGATCGGCTTCGCGGTCGCCGGCTTCGCGCCGTCCATCGCCGCGGCCCTGGCCGGGCCCGAGGGCGCGGACTGGGTCCCGGTGGCGTGGTTCGTCGCGGCCGTCTGCCTGCTCAACGTCATCGCCGTGGCCACCGGCCGCGACTACTACAGGACCCCCACCGAGCGGCTCGGCGAGCCCCCCGCCCCGCGGGCGAACTCGGCCGCCGCGCCGGTCGCCCCGTGAGCGAGGTCTACCAGGTCTTCGCCGTCCGGTACGCCACGCGTGCCGGGCGGCGCGGCCAGCACTTCCTCGGCTACGACGAGCGCTGGGACGAGCCGCACCCGACCGCCTACTACGTCTGGCTGGCCGTCTCGCCGCAGCGGGCCGTCGTCGTCGACGCCGGGCTCGACCCGGACCGCGGGATCCCGCTCGACGGGCTGGAGTTCCACTGCTCCCCCGCCGACGGCGTCGCCTCGCTCGGGGTCGACCCCGCCGACGTCGACCTGGTCGTGCTCTCGCACCTGCACTACGACCACACCGGCACGGTCGCACGCTTCCCCCGCGCGCGGCGGGTGGTGCAGCGGGCCGAGGCCGACTACTGGACCGGGCCGGTCGCCAAGCGCATCGCGCGCGAGCGCTGGCTCGTGTCCGACGACGACCTCCGCGAGGTCCTCGGCGCCCCCGACCGTCTCGACGTCGTCGAGGGGGACCGCGAGCTCGCACCCGGGCTTTCGGTCCACCTCGTGGGCGGGCACACCGCCGGGATGCAGCTCACCCGGGTCCGGACCGAGCGCGGCTGGGTGGTGCTCGCCTCCGACGCCGCCCACTTCTACGAGAACCTCGAGCAGGACCGGCTCTTCCCGATCCTGCACTCGACGCCCGCGATGTACGCCGGCTTCGACCGCGCCCGGGAGCTCGCCGACTCCACCGACCTCGTGGTGCCCGGGCACGATCCCGCGGTCTTCGCACGGTTCCCGCAGCTCACGGGGGTGTCGGCGGTGCGGGTGGCCTGACCCGCCCCTGTGGTGCCCCTCGTACTCGGGATCATGTCCGCCCCGCCCGGGAGCACCTCGTTGACGTCAGCTCCCGGTGGCCTCGACGCCCGAGGAGGACGCCGACGTCGTCCTCCTCGCCCGCGCCGCCCTCCGCGAGCCCGGGCCGCTGCGCGCCGCCCACGAGCTCGGCGTCCCGTACTCCGCCGCCCCGTACCCGGTGCAGTACGCCCGGGGCGCCTGGCGCTGACTCACCCCACGTGCACCGCGGGCCGCCTACGGAGGTCGGGCTCGGCCTCGCGGAGGATCTCGCGGGTCACCGGGGCCACCTCGCCCTGGCCGGTGAACAGGTAGCGCAGCAGGTGCAGGACGGGGTTGCCCTCGGTCCAGTCGAAGTAGACGTGCGGCGGCGTCCCGGTGAGGTCGCGGATCGTCATGAGGAGGGCAGCTATCGCGTTCGGCGCGGAGGGGGCCTCGGTGCACAGGACGCGGTACGGCCCGCGCTGCTCGCCGACGACGCTGAGCGACGTCTCGAACTCCGACGGGTCGGTGATCCGGACCTCGACCAGCAGCACCTTGTCGGGGTCGGGGATGTTGTGGTCCTCGCGCTCCTCGGCGAGCTTCTCCCGGTACTCCTCGTCGCGGGCGGGGCTGGAGGCCTCCCCCGGTCGCGGTTCGTGCGCGACGAGCCGGACCGGGCCCGGGGCGCACGAGTCGAGGAAGCCGCGGGCGGCGTCGTCGAGCTCGACGTCGGTCACGCGCAGCTCGAAGGCGCGGACCACCCGCGAGGCGAACGAGACCACGAGGATCCCGACGATGAAGCAGGCCGCGATCTTCACGCCCTCCGGCCGCTCGGCGATGTTCAGGACCGTCGTGTAGACGAAGACGAGCGACACCACCGCGAAGCCCGCGAAGATCCTCCGGCTGCTCCTGCGCCGCGCCGAGAGCGTCACCGCGATCGCCGCCGAGGTCATGAGGACCAGGACGCCGGTGGCGTACGCGCCGCCCTGGGCGTCGACGTCCGCGTCGAACAGCACGGTGACCAGGAACGCGATCGCGGTGACCACGAGCACGAGCGGCCGCACCGCCCGCGCCCAGTGCGGCGCCATGCCGTAGCGCGGCAGGTAGCGCGGCACGAGGTTCAGCAGGCCGGCCATCGCCGAGGCGCCGGCGAACCAGAGGATCACGATCGTCGACAGGTCGTACACCGTGCCGAACACGGGTCCGAGGTCCTCGTGTGCGAGGTAGGCCAGGGCACGGCCGTTCGCGGGGCCGCCGGGCGCGAGCTCGGGGGCGGGAACGAGGAGCGTCACGACCACGCTCGACGTCACCAGGAACGTGCTCATGATCAGCGCGGCGGTCGTGAGCAGCTTCCGCGCCCCGGCGATCCGGCCCGCGGGGCGCTGCTCGGTGTCGTCGGGCCCGCCCTTGATCAGCGGCATCACCGAGACGCCGGTCTCGAAGCCGGACAGGCCCAGCGCGAGCTTCGGGAACACGACCAGCGCCACCGCGACGGCCAGGAACGGGTTCGGGTACTGCACCTCCAGCAACCGCGTCCAGTCGGCGACGACGTTCGGCTCGGTCGCGATGCGCCGCAGCCCGTCGACGATCACCACGGCGTTGAGCCCCAGGTAGACCGCCACCAGCACGACGGCGATCCGGATCGCCTCGCCGAATCCGGCCAGGAAGACCGCGGCCAGCAGGGCGAGCAGGAAGAGCGTGATCCCGACGTTGTGGCCGTCGAACAGCTGCGGGACCAGCGGGTTCTCGATGACGTGCGCCGTGGCGTCGGCGGCCGAGAGTGTCATCGTGATGAGGAAGTCCGTAGCGGCGAAGCCGAGCAGGACCAGCACGAACACCTTGCCGCGCCAGAAGGGCAGCAGCCGCTCGAGCATGGCGATCGAGCCCTCGCCGCGCGGGCTCTCGCGCGCCACGCGGCGGTAGACGGGCAGGGCGCCGAGCAGCGTGACCAGCACGAGGACGACGGTCGCCAGCGGGCTCAGCACGCCGGCCGCCAGCGCCGCGATGCCCGGCTGGTAGCCCAGGGTGCTGAAGTAGTCGACGCCGGTGAGGCACATGACCCGCCACCACGGGTGCCGCTTCTCCGGCTCGGGCGGGTGGCTGTGCGGACCCTGCCGCGAGCGCCGGCCCTCGCCCTGCAGCAGCCAGCCCCCGACCCGGTGCCTGCGGCTCTCGATCACGCCCACGGCGGCAGCATCCCCCTGATCGCGGCCCCGAGCCAGGTGGTCGGCGTTTCGTCCCGTTCGTGTGGAGCTCGCCGGAGTGGCCGTCGGACGACGGCCACGGAGCAGGGCACCCTTCGGCCGGTACGTCAGAACGGTGGTCGGGTGCCGGCCACCTCGTACGCGGCGACGTCCGCGTGGCGGAACTCGATGCCGGTGTCCGACGCGTGGGCTCGCGGGCGCCATGCCTCGATCACGTCCTACGTTTCCGACGACTCCAGTACTGGACCTTGAGCTGCGACTTTACCTTGTGTTCGAACATGCGTTCGAGTACGATCGGGTCATGCTCCCCAGCCCGGTCGCCGACGCGCGGCGGCTGCTCGACGAGGCCGTCGAGGCGCTCGCGGCCGCCGCCGGGCAGGGCGCGGCGGCGGAGTGGGTGGAGACGTTGCGGGCCGGCGAGGCGGTGGGCCGGCGGCTGGACCAGATCAGCGGGCAAGCGGTCGCGGCTCTGGACCGGCAGGGCAGCTTCGCCGAGCACGGCTACGCCTCCCCGACCCGGGCGCTGCAGGATCTGCTGCGCCTCGACCGCGGCGTGGCCGCGCAGCGGGTCGCGGTGGCCGAGGCGGTCGGCCCGCGGAGCGGGCTCGACGGCGCGGTGCTGCCCGCGCGGCTGCCGGCCACCGCGGACGTGTTCGCCGCCGGGGACACCTCCCTCGCCCACGTCGCGGTGATCGTGCGGCTGCTCGCCACCCCACCGGCCGGGCGGCTGCCCCCGGAGACCTGGGCCGGCCCCGAGGCCCAGCTGGCCGACGCCGCCGCGCTGTACACCCCCCGCGAGCTGCAGCAGTGGGGCACCGCGCTGCGCGACGCGTTGGACGCCGACGGCCCCGAACCCGACGACACCCCACCACCACAGGTCAACGAACTGCGCCTGACCCGGTTCGCGTCCAAGCCCGGTGGCCGACTGACCGGCCGCTACGACGACGCGGCGCTGTTCGCGGCGATCGCCACCGTCCTCGACGCCCAAGCCGCCCCGCTCACCGCCGACGACGACCGCAGCAGTGCCGAGCGCCACGCGGAGGCGTTGGCCGAGGTGTGCGAGTGGGTGCTTGAGCACGGCGAGCTGCCCGCGGTCGGCGGGCGTCGGCCCGTGCTCACCGTGCAGATCCGGCTCGAGGACCTGGAGACCCGCGCCCGCGCCGGGATGCTGGAGTTCGCCGGGCAGCTCAGCCCGACCGCGCTACGCCAGTTGGCCTGCGACTGCGGCGGGGTGCCGATGGTCCTCGACGGGCACGGCCAACCCCTCGACGTCGGCCGGCTCACCCGGTCGATCCCCGACGGGCTGCGCCGCGCGGTGACCTCCCGGGACGGCGGCTGCGCGCACCCCGGCTGCGACCGGCCCCCGCCCTGGTGCGAAATCCATCACGTCATCCCTTGGGAACACGGAGGCCCGACGGCCCTGGGCAACCTGGTGATGCTCTGCAAGGCCCACCACCGCCAGATCCACTCCACCGACTGGGTCGTGCGCCTGCGCGACGGGATCCCGGAGTTCATCCCGCCCGCCTGGATCGACCCCGAGCAGAGACCACGACGACGCCCCCGAACCTGGGAGCTCGCAGAAGCCCGCGACGGACCGGCCCGGATCGCCGAGTTCGCCTGATGCAGCCGGTGAGCCGCACGCTCCGCCGCACACGGCCTCGGGCACCATGAACCCGTGACCGAGGGCGCCGCGTGAACCGCACCGCGGCGACCCTGCTGTCGCTCCTGCTCGTCGGCGTGCTCGTGGTGGGCGGCGTGATCTGGTGGTCGAGCACGCGTCCGGAACCGGGATGCGTGGTGACGGCGGCGGGGCGGTCGGTGTCGCTGACCGTCCGGCAGGCGGGGTACGCCGCGACGGTCGGCGGGGTCGGGTACGCGGAGGGCCTGCCGGACCACGCCGTGACAGTCGCGATCGCGACCGCCCTGCAGGAGTCCCGGCTGGAGAACCTCCCGGGCGGCGACCGCGACTCGGCCGGGCTGTTCCAGCAGCGACCGAGCCAGGGCTGGGGCACGTACGCGCAGGTCACCGACCCCGTGTACGCCGCCCAGGCGTTCTACCGGGCGTTGAAGAAGCTCCCGGACTGGCAGGACGTGTCCGTGACCGAGGCCGCCCAGCTGGTCCAGCGCTCGGCCGCGCCGGACGCCTACGCGCAGTGGGAGCCGCAGGCGCAGGCGATCGCCGTCGCGCTGACCGGCCAGGCGCCCGCGGCGCTGCGCTGCCAGGACCTGACGCCGCAGACCCCGCCCGACGACGTCGCCGCGGTCGCCGCGCAGGAGCTCGGCGCGGCGCGGCTCAGCGGGCCGCAGCCGGCGCAGCGCGGCTGGGCGATCGCGAGCTGGCTCGTGGCGCACGCCGCCCGGTTCGGCCTCTCCGAGGTGACCTACGACGGCCGCACATGGTCGGCCGAGGAGGGCACGTGGACCTCCGCCGGGCCCGCCGACGGCCGGCTGTCGATGGTCCGCGCCCAGCCCTGACCGATCGACCCGCGCGGTCGTCAGGGGCAGGCCGGGGCCGCACGCCGGGCCGCGCGGGCGAGCGCCAGGCGCAGGACCAGCGCGGTGGCGGTGAGCGCCACGATGACCAGCGCGTACACCTCGGCGGTGATCCGCAGGCCGAACGCGGTGCCGGCGAACCCGGCGACCACGGCCGGGACGCTGAAGGCCACGTAGGAGATCACGAACGCCACCGCGAACAGCGCCCCGCGCTCGTGCGGCGCGGCGATCCGGGCGAACGTGCCGAAGGTCGCCAGCGCCGCGGCCCCGAACCCGACGCCCGCGACGACGGTCCCGAGCGCCGCGACGGCGATC
The DNA here is from genome assembly GCF_040648315.1 of Pseudonocardia sp. NPDC049154. Lineage (NCBI taxonomy): Bacteria > Bacillati > Actinomycetota > Actinomycetes > Pseudonocardiales > Pseudonocardiaceae > Pseudonocardia > Pseudonocardia sp. NPDC049154. Next base: position 50,833 of record NZ_JBEZDN010000040.1, on the reverse strand, counting down.
AGCCCGGTCGTCACGCCGAGCAGGGTGACGAGGGTGCCGAGGCCGAGGAGCGCGGCGGCGGGGGCCAACAACCGGACGGCCGGCCGGTTCCGCAGCAGGAAGGCGGTCGCCGCGCCGGTGCCGCACAGCAGCGTCACGACGAACCCGCCGACGAGGTGGTTGCGCAGGTCGAACAGCCCCGCCGTGACCGACGGCCCGAGCGAGAGGTAGAGCCCGCCGAGCGCCCAGCTGGCGATCATCACCGGCACCACCGGGACGACGTCGGCGCGCAGCCGGGCCGGGACGCCCACGTTGGGTCGCAACGACGCCAGCGCGCCCGGCCGGCGGGCGGACGTCTCGGGCATGAGCGCGACGATCACCGCGGCCAGCCCCATCCCGGCCAGCAGCAGCGCGTACACGAACCGGGTCGGTGCGGGCCCGAACTCGACGAGCGCCCCGCAGCCCAGCGCGCCCAGCGCGAGCCCGGTCGTCGGGGCCACGGAGTTGACCACGCCCGCACGGCCCGGGGCGCCCGGGGACTCCAGGTCGACCAGGGCGGCGCCCAGCGTCGTCATCGCGACACCCGTCGCCACGCCCTGCAGGAACCGCGCCACCGACAGCACGAGCACGTCCCCGGCCAGCACGAACAGCACCAGCGCGACGATCTCCAGCAGGATCGCGCCGAAGAGGACCGGGCGGCGGCCCACGTGGTCGGACAGCGCGCCCACGACCAGCAGCGAGGCCAGCAGGCCGACCACGTAGACGGCGAACACCACCGTGAGCACGGTCGGCGTGAAGCCCCACAGCTGCTGGTAGACGACGTAGAGGGGGGACGGCGCGCTCGACGCGGCCAGGAACAACATGATCATCGCGGTCACCCCCGCGAAGTACGGCCCCCGCAACCGGATGCGCTCGGCCGTCGCCCCGGCTGCCTCTGTCGTGACCGTCATGCTCGCCTCGCAAGTTCGTGCAGCGATCTGTGCGTTAACGCTGTCGACGGTAGCACGAACGCACAAATCGTTGCGTTAGCTTGTCGCAGCGATCGGTGCCATAATCGCCCGCATGGCTGCATCCACGCCGGTCACGCGCCCTGTTCGCCGTCGAGCGCGAGGAGCGCCTGCGCCGCGCCGAGGGCCGCGGTGGCCGCGGCGGCCTCCGGCTCCGCCCCGCCGCTGCGCCCGGTCAGCTGGGCCGCGACCACCGGCCAGGCCGGATCGAGGTCGCCCCGGCCCAGCTCGACGCACCGCAGGCACGGCGAGCGCCCGACCAGGACCAGCGGTCCCACCACCCCGATCCCCTCGCGGACGAGCACCGGCAGGTGGTCGGTCGCGGCCGCCGCGAGCTCGGTGACGACCTCCGGCTCGGGAACCACCGCGTCGGTGAGCACCACCAGATCGGGGCTCCGGCCGGGCGGCAGGGCACTCGTGGCAGTGCCGGCCCGGACCCGTTCGACCGCTTCGGCCGCCGCGTCGGCCCGAGGCCTGCCCACCGACTCCTCCCCGTACCCGCAGCCGACGTCGGCGCTCGCGACGTGCCCCCGTGCCAGCACCTGCACCGCACCGACACCGGCTCGCGCGAGCGCCATCGCCACCCCGACGGCCAGCGGCCCGTCTCCCCGCACCTGCACCGCGCTCGCCGCCCGGAGCTCGACCCGCCGCTCGCCCCCGGCCGGGTCGACCAGCGCGCCGCGCGCCACGAGGCCGCGCAGCACGGCCTCCGCGAACTCCACCCCGACCCCGCGGGCGGCTGCCTCGGCGACCCAGTCCAGCGCGACCGCCGGGGCACGCAGTCGCTCGAGCAGGGGCAGCAGCGCGGCCGGCAGGCCGTCCACCACGACGTTGCCCCGCGGCGCCAGCCCGACCTGGCGCGCGCGGGCACCGCGGGCGAGCAGGGGCCGGTGCGGGGCGAGGACCAGCCGGCGGGGAAGGGAGGTGAGTGCGCGGATCACGGGACCGAGCATGGTCGGCGGGCGGCGGTCCCGCGAACGGTTGTCCACAGGTACGCGGATCTGTGGACAACCCGGGCGCCCGAGGTCCTCCGCTCCCGCCCGCCCGTCGCGGGGCCTAGGGTGGAGGAATGGCGAGCCCCGCGGTCGTCGAGGTGAGACGGAGTCAACGGCGGCGTCGGATGGTCAGCGCGCGGCGCGAGGGTGACACGGTGATCGTGTTCATCCCGGGCTGGATGAGCGAGGCCGAGGAACGGCGCTGGGTGGACGAGATGGTCAACCGGCTCGAGAAGAGCGAGGCGAAGCGCCGCTCACCGGGCCGGCACGGCGACGGGGCACTGCTCGACCGCTGCCTCGAACTGTCGAAGCGGTACCTGGGCGGCCGGGCCACACCGGCGTCGGTCCGGTGGGTGCCGCCGATGCGCACCCGCTGGGCCTCGTGCACCCCGCAGGACCGCACCATCCGGATCAGCGAGCGGCTGCGCGAGGCGCCCGGGTGGGTGGTCGACTACGTGCTGGTGCACGAGCTGGCGCACCTGCTCGCCCCCGGGCACGACGACTACTTCTGGTCGCTCGTGCACCACTACCCGCGCACCGAGCGCGCCATCGGCTACCTGGAGGGGCTGTCCGCGGCCGCGGGTCTGGGCCTGGTCGGCACGGACGGCGAGGACCTGCCGGATGCGGAGGACGAGGGCGCCGCGGACCCGGACGAGGCGGCCGCCAGCATCGGCTGACCAGGGGCCATCTCCCACCGAGCGCCGGCCTACGGTCCGGACACCCGCCCGACCCGGCACACCCCGCGCCACACCCGTGAGGTGCGCCGCACACATCGTCGACGAGGTGTGCGGCGACCGTCGGGGTATGGGAGCAGGGGCGCGGTGTCGGGCCCCCGCAGCGCCCGGCCTCCGCCCGCCAACCGGTCGTCGGGATGCGCGGTGCCATCCCGGACGGACGGCCGCTCGAGGGAGACGGCATCCTCCGTGCCGGAGCAGCCCATCGCCACCGCGGACGGTCAGAGTGGGCCTTGAGCACCGTGATCACCGACTGCGGTGTGTCCCGGCCACCAGCGGTCGCCAGGTACCGCACGCGGTGATCGTGGATCCCCGCGCGGAGGTCAGGCCTTCGGGCCCGACCCGCTCTCGTCCCCCTTGCCGGACTCGTCGTCCGGACCGTCAGTGGCGTCGGAGGCGTCGGAGGCGTCGGAGGCGTCGGAGGCGTCGGGGGCGTCGGGGGTCTCCGGCTCCTCCGGCTTCTCCTGCTCCGCGGCCTCGGCGGCCTCCGCGGCGAACTGCTTCTCCAGCTCAGCGATCGGGTCGGCGGTGTCGCGGTGCTGCACGAAGCCGGCGGGGTCGTCGAGGTCGTCCGAGTCCGGCAGCAGGTCCGGGTGGGCCCACACCGCGTCCCGGCCCTCGATCCCGCGCTCCTCGCCGAGCAGCTTCCACAGCTCGGATGCGGCGCGGAGCTTCCGCGGCCGCAGCTCGAGCCCGACGATGCTGGCGAAGGCCTGCTCGGCCGGACCGCCGGAGGCGCGGCGGCGACGCAGCGTCTCGCGCAGCGCGCCCGCCCCGGGCAGCCGCTCGCCGACGCCCTCGGCCACGACGGTGTCCACCCAGCCCTCGATCAGGGCGAGCAACGTCTCGAGCCGGGCCAGCGCCGCCTTCTGCTCGGGCGTGGTCTGCGGCTCGAACATGCCGGACTGCATGGCCTCCTGGATCGAGGCCGGGTTCGACGGGTCGATCTGGCGGGCCATGTCCTCGATGCGCGAGGTGTCGACGGTGATGCCGCGGGCGTAGTCCTCCACCGCGCCGAGCAGCCGCTCCCGCAGCCACGGGACGTGCGCGAACAGCCGGTGGTGCGCCGCCTCGCGGGCGGCCAGGTAGATCATGACCTCGCTGGCCGGGCGGTCGAGGCCCGCGGTGAACTTCTCGATCGCCTCGGGCAGCAGGGCCGCGGTGCGCTCGGGCCCGACCGGGAAGCCGACCTCGGTGCCCGTGAGCACCTCGGCCGCGAGCTGGCCGAGGCCGCTGCCGAGCTGGCTGCCGAAGGCGAGCCCGCCCATCTGGCCGATCATCGCGAGCATCGGGCCGGCGGCGCTGCGGATCTCCTCGGGCAGGCCCTCCACCCACGCGCCGGACACGCGCTGGGCGACGGGGTCGCACAGCCGCTTCCAGGTGGGCATGCTCGCCTTCACCCAGTCCGTCGGCGTCCAGGCCACCGTCTCGGTCGCGCCGGCGGGGAACTCCGTCGCCGGGTCGAGCCAGAGCTCCGCCAGCTTGAGCGCGTCGGCCACCGCGGTGCGCTGCGCGTCCGTGAGCGACGAGGTCTTCTGTGCGAGCTGCTGGACGGCCATCTGCGCGGCCAGGTCGTAGTTGACCGGGCCGCCACCGCCGCCGGTCTGGCTCGCGCTGGACAGCATCTGCCCGAGCTGGCTCAGCATCTGGCCGAGCTGGCCGACGTCGAAACCGCCCGGGCCGCCGCCGGGCATGCCGGGCATGCCGGGCATCCCCGGGAGGCCGGGGAACTGACCGCCGCCGGGCAGGTTGCCGAAGCCGAAGGGGTCCTTCGGGCCCTCGTTGCCGCCCTCGCCCTCGCCCTCGTCCCGTCTGCGGTCGCGGTCCGGGTCGCGGTCGGAGGGGCCGAATCCGAACGGGACGTCACTCATACCGACCACGGTACGCGGCCCCCGGGGGCCGCGGCGTAGGTTCGCTCTCCGTGAGCCGCCGGACGTCGACGCTGGTCGCCGCCGTGCTCCTGGTGATGGTGGTGGTGGGCGTCGGGACCGTCGTCCGCGTGCCCTTCGTCGCCCTGGGGCCGGGACCGACCTACGACACGCTGGGCGCCGTGGACGGGACGCAGGTCGTCGCCGTCGACGGGGCGCCCACCTACCCCACCTCGGGGCACCTCAACATGACCACGGTCTCGGTCAACGACGGCGTGACCGGCCTGCAGGCCCTCGGGTTCTGGCTGGCGCCGGACCGGCGGCTGGTGCCGCGGGACACGGTGTTCCCGCCCGGGCGGTCGACCGAGGAGGTCGACCAGGAGAACGCGGAGCAGTTCACGGCGTCGGAGACGAACGCCGAGATGGCCGCGCTGTCCGAGCTGAAGCTGCCCACCCGGGCCACCGTGGCCGACGTCGTGCCCGGCTCGCCCGCCGAGGGCGTGCTGCAGCAGGGCGACACGATCGTCGCGGTGCGCGGGACCCCGGTCGCGACCCCGCAGGCCGTGGCCGACGCGCTGAACGGCACGCGGCCGGGCGAGCCCGTCGTCGTCACCTACCGGCGCGGCGACGCCCAGCAGGACGCCACCATCACGCTCGGCTCCAGCCCGGACCGGGAGCAGGGGATGCTCGGCGTGCGGCCGGGCGTCCAGCCCGCCGCGGGGACCATCACCATCAGCCTCGGCGACATCGGCGGTCCGTCGGCCGGGCTGATGTTCGCGCTCGCGGTCGTCGACAAGCTGACGCCGGGGGAGCTGAACGGCGGGCAGTTCGTCGCGGGCACCGGCACCATCACCGCGGACGGGACGGTCGGGCCGATCGGCGGCATCCCGTTCAAGATGCGCGCGGCCCGGGACGCGGGTGCGGTCACCTTCCTCGTGCCCGGCGACAACTGCGCCGAGGCCGTGCAGAACGCGCCCGACGGGCTGCGCCTGGTCCGGGTGACCACGCTCGCCTCCGCGGTCGACGCGCTGGAGACGCTCGACAGCGGCGGGCAGGCTCCGCTGTGCACCCCCTGACGAGTGGCTGAGCTGGGCGGATCCGCACTGTCGGGCGGACGCGGTACGGTCGCCCGCGAGCGGACACGGAACGGACGAACCGTACGAACGGTGCGGGCACACGGGACACACGGGAACTCCACACCCCGTCCGTAGAGTTGACGCACCAGAACCGACCCTCGAGGAGTTGCCGTGGCCATGCGGCCCCCGGCGGGAGCACCGTCGTTGTCCCGCCGTACGCGGATACTGCTGATCGCGGCCGCGGTCCTGGTGGTGGTGCTGCTGGGCGGATCCCGGCTGGTCGACTTCTACGTCGACTGGCTCTGGTTCGGCGAGACCGGTTACCGCGGCGTGCTCGGCACCGTGATCGGCACCCGGATCGTCCAGTTCGTGATCGGCGGGCTGCTGCTCGGCGGCGCGGTCTGGCTCACGCTGTGGCTCGCCTACCGGTTCCGCCCGGTCTTCGTGCCGGTCAACGGGCCGGAGGACCCGATCGCCCGGTACCGCACCGTGATCATCTCGCGGCTGCGGCTGTTCGGGATCGGCATCCCGGTGATCGTCGGCATCATCGCCGGCCTGGCCGCGCAGGGCGACTGGCAGACCACCCAGATGTTCCTGAACGGCACGCCGTTCGGGCAGACCGATCCCGAGTTCGGCAACGACATCGGCTTCTACGCCTTCACGCTGCCGTTCATCCGGATGCTGCTGAACTGGCTGTTCGTCACGGTCGCGATCTGCTTCGTGGTCGCACTGATCGCGCACTACGTCTTCGGCGGGATCCGGCTGGCCGGCCGCTCGGGCCAGGTCTCGGCGGCCGCGCGGGCGCAGCTGGCGATCCTCGCGGGCGTGTTCGTGCTGCTCAAGGCGGTGGCGTACTACCTCGACCGGTACGAGCTGCTCTACTCCGACCGCAACCAGAACTTCTTCGGCGCCACGTACACGGACCTCAACGCCGTGATGCCGGCCAAGATCATCCTGCTGGTCATCTCGATCATCTGCGCCGCGGCGTTCTTCGCGGCGGTGTTCCGGCGGAACCTGCAGCTCCCGGCCATCGCGGTGGTGCTGCTGGTGCTGTCGAGCGTGCTGGTCGGGGCCGCGTGGCCGGCCGTGCTGCAGCAGTTCGTCGTCGCGCCCAACGCGAACGAGCGCGAGGCGCCGTCGATCGAGCGCAACATCGCCGCCACCCGGCAGGCCTTCGGGCTCACGGACGACACGGTCACGATCGAGCCCTACTCGGGCACGTCGTCCGCCACGTCGGCGCAGGTCCGGGCGGACACGGACACGATCCCGAACATCCGCCTGCTCGACCCGGGCAAGCTCACCAAGACCTTCACCCAGCTCCAGCAGCGGCGGAACTTCTACGGCTTCCCCGAGAAGCTGGACATCGACCGCTACACGGTCAACGGGCAGAAGCAGGACTACGTGGTGGCCGCTCGTGAGCTCGACTCGAGCGCGCTCGTCGGCAACCAGCAGGACTGGATCAACCGGCACCTCGTCTACACCCACGGCAACGGCTTCGTCGCCGCGCCGGCCAACCAGGTCAACGCCGCGCTCGAGGACACCGGCGGCCAGGGCGGCCTGCCGAAGTTCACCGTCAGCGACACCACGACCGAGGGGCAGATCCCGGTCTCCGAGCCGCGGATCTACTACGGCGAGCTGATCACGGACTACTCGATCGTCGGCGCCGAGGAGGGTGCCGCGCCGCGCGAGTACGACACCGACAGCGCCCAGTACACCTACACGGGCAAGGGCGGCGTCTCGCTCGGCAACCTGTTCAACCGGCTGGTCTTCTCGCTCTACTACGGCGAGCGGAACATCCTGTTCAACAGCTCGATCAACGACAGCTCGAGGATCATGTACGACCGGGACCCGCGGGACCGCGTCGAGAAGGTCGCCCCGTGGCTGACCGTCGACAACGACCCGTACCCGGCGGTCGTCGACGGGCGCATCCAGTGGATCGTCGACGGCTACACCACGCTGCGGAACTACCCGTACGCGGAGCAGGTGCCGCTGGGCGACACCACGCAGGACAGCCAGCTCGGCCTGCAGGGCCAGCGCCTCCCGAACGACACCATCAGCTACCTGCGCAACTCCGTGAAGGCGACCGTCGACGCCTACGACGGCACCGTCACCCTCTACGCGTTCGACGACAAGGACCCGGTCCTGCAGACCTGGATGAAGACGTTCCCGGGCACGGTCAAACCGGCGTCGGACATCAGCGACCAGCTGCGCGAGCACTTCCGGTACCCGGAGGACCAGTTCAAGGTCCAGCGCGAGCTGCTGACCCGCTACCACGTCGACAACCCGGGCGAGTTCTTCTCCACGGTCTCGTTCTGGGACGTCCCGTCGGACCCGACGGTCCAGGGCAACACCGGCGCCTCGCAGGACGCGCAGCCGCCGTACTACATGCTCACGGGCCTCCCGGGGCAGAGCGGCTCGAGCTTCCAGCTCACCAGCGCCCTCGTGAGCCTGCGGCGCCAGTTCATGGCCTCGTACATGTCGGCGAGCTCGGAACCGGACACCTACGGCAAGATCACCGTGCTCCAGCTGCCGGCGGACACGCAGACGCTCGGCCCGCAGCAGGTCCAGGCGCAGTTCCTCGGCTCGCCGAACGTGTCGTCGGAGCTGAACCTGCTGAGACAGAACCAGACCACGATCGACTACGGGAACCTGCTGACGCTGCCCGTGGCGGGTGGGCTGCTGTACGTCGAACCCGTGTACATCGAGCGGGCCGGGCAGGACTCCTCCTATCCGCAGCTCGCCCGCGTGCTGGTGAGCTTCGGAGGGCGCGTCGGCTACGACGCGAACCTCGCGACGGCGCTGGACCAGGTGTTCGGGGCGGGTGCCGGTGCCGGCGCCGCGGCCACGACACCGACCCAGGGCACCACGCCGCAGGCGCCGTCGGCGGGGTCGCCGACACCGAACACCGGGGCGAGCCCCGAGCTGGCCTCCGCGGCGAACGAGATCTCGGCGGCCCTGGCCCAGCTCAAGTCCGCGCAGCAGTCGGGCGACTTCACGGCACAGGGTGAGGCGCTCGCCGCCCTCGACGCGGCGGTGAAGAAGTTCCAGGCGGCCCAGAGCGCCGCCCCGGCGCCCTCGGCCACCCCGGCCCCCTCGCCGGGCGGCTGAAACCCGCACAGCGCCGCAGACGGGCGGTCCCGGTCACCGGGGCCGCCCGTCGGCCTTCTCGGAGCAGGCACAGCGGGCCGAGGGATGTGAGCAGGCTTACCGGATCCGGTCCGCGGCCCGCTGACCGGCGAGAACGCCTCAGCGCGGGCAAGAGCGCGGCGTCGTTGCAGGTCAGAGGGCCGGAGGTCGAAACCGACCCCCCGTGCACATGCCGTTCGCGAGCGTGTAATGTTCTGGGCACAACAGCAACACAGCAGTGCGAAGCCCGGAAGGGCAGACCACAGCGACGCGGGGTGGAGCAGCTCGGTAGCTCGCTGGGCTCATAACCCAGAGGTCGCAGGTTCGAATCCTGCCCCCGCTACCACGTCGAAGGCCCCCAGGCGATCTGCCTGGGGGCCTTCGCCATGTCGGGCCGGTTCAGGGGCGGGGCGGCGCCGGCTCCCGTCCCCGGCGCAGGCGCCACCAGATCGAGGGCCGCGGCCTGTCGAGGGGCGGGACGAGGCGGATCTCGGCCCAGTCGTGGTCGGAGAAGTAGGCGGCGCGGCGCCGCCGCCACTCGTCGGCGAGCTCGCGCAGGTCGTCGAGGGGGAGCGCGGGTTCCCGGAGCCGGCGCACGGCCGCGGAGAACCAGCGCACCAGCTCGTGGCAGAGGGGTTCCGGCACGTCGGCGTAGGTGCACTCGAGGTGGAGCACCGCGGCGTCGCAGCCGATGCGGTACGCCAGCTCGGCCTGGTCGGCCTCGGGGTGCCGGGGCCGGTCGGCGGCGGTCCTCACGACCCGGCCCGGTGCGGGCGCGGGACCAGCGCCTCCACCTGTGACCGCGCTCCGGAGTTGGCGGCCCGCACGAGGTCGACGACGATCTCGTGGTCCGGCGAGAGGTGGCAGACCGGGTCCGTGCGGGCGGCGTCGCCGGTGAGCTGGAACGCCTGGCAGCGGCAGCCGCCGAAGTCGATCTCGCGCCGGTCGCAGCTCCGGCAGGGCTCCGGCATCCAGTCGGTGCCGCGGAACCGCCGGAACACCGGCGAGTCCGTCCAGATCCGCTCGAGGGAGTCCTCGCGGACGTTCGCGCGGGGGAGCGGCAGCGTCTGGGCAGCGGGGCAGGGCAGGGCGTCGCCGTTGGGGGCCACGGTGAGCTGCCGCGCGCCCCAGCCGCCCATGCAGGGCTTGGGATAGCGCTCGTAGTAGTCCGGGAGCACGTAGACGACGTCCATCCGGCCGGCCAGCCGCGCGGCGGCCTCGGCGACCACCTTCTCGGCCCGGTCGAGCTGCTCGGCGGTGGGCAGGAGCGCGGCGCGGTTGCGCAACGCCCAGCCGTAGTACTGGGTGTTGGCCAGCTCGACGCGGTCGGCGCGCAGCTCCTCGGCCAGCCCGACGATGGCGGTGAGTCCGTCGATGTTCTGCCGGTGCAGCACGACGTTGACCGTGAGCGGCCAGCCGAGCTCCTTCACGATCCGCGCCGCGGCGATCTTGCGCGCGAACGACGGCGTCCCGGCGATCCGGTCCGACGCGCCGGGCTCGTCGGCCTGGATGCTGATCTGCACGTGGTCGAGACCCGCCTCGTGCAGCTCCTCCGCCCGGCGCCGGGAGAACCCGACGGCGCTGGTCACCAGGTTCGTGTAGAGGCCCAGCCCGGTGGCGTGCCGGACGAGGTCCACGAGGTCCCGGCGCAGCAACGGCTCGCCGCCGGAGAGGTGGCACTGCAGCACGCCCAGGTCCCGGGCCTCGTCGAACACCCGGAGCCACTCCGCGGTGCCCAGTTCGTCCCGGTACCCGGCGAGGTCGAGCGGGTTGGAGCAGTACGGGCAGGCCAGCGGGCAGCGGTAGGTCAGCTCGGCCAGCAGCCCGAAGGGCCTATTCATCGTCGCCTCCGGGTCGATCACCACGCCGCCGGTCGACCCCATCGGTCCCCTCCACCTCGATCACCACGCAGCGCCGCTCGACGAGGCCGTCGAGGAAGCGCTGCACGTCGGCCTCGTCGACCCGGTCGTAGCGGCCCCGCAGCTCCTCGACGATCCCGGCGACCGTCCGCTCGCCGTCGCACAGGCCGAGGATCGCCGCCCCCGTGTCGTTGAGGACGACCACGGCCTCCGGGCGCAGCAGGACGTGCCGCTCCCGCGTCCGGTCGAAGGTCAGCCGGACGTGCCGGGCGAGCCGCGGCCGCCCGGAGGGGGACACCGCGCCGGTCACCACGGCGTCGGGCGAGCTCATCGGCGCCTCACTCGGGGTAGGCCCGGTCGACGGCGTCCATCAGGCTCCAGAGCACGTCGCACTTGAACGACAGCGCGTCGACCGCGCGCTCCTGCTCCTCGGGGGTGCGGCAGTGCGTGGTCACCACCTGCAGGGCGTGCTCGGAGTCCCGGGGCGCCTGGTGCAGCCGGTTCCGGAAGTAGGTCAGGCCGTCCCGGTCGATCCACGGGTAGTATCGCTCGAACGCCGCGAGCCGCTCGGCCATCAGGTCCGGCGCGAAGAGCTCGGTGAGCGACGACGCCACGGCCTCCACCCACGGCCGGGTGCGGGCGAAGGTCACGTAGGCGTCGACGGCGAACCGGACCCCGGGGGCCAGGTGCCGGTGGTCGAGGACCTCCTCGCGGGTCAGCCCCACGGCCTCGGCGAGGCGCAGCCAGGCCTCGATGCCGCCCTCGGTGCCGGTCGTGCCGTCGTGGTCGACGATGCGCCGGATCCACCGCCGCCGGACCTCGAGGTCGGGGCAGTTGGCGAGGATCGCCGCGTCCTTGCGAGGGATGTTCTCCTGGTAGCAGAAGCGGTTGGCCACCCAGCCCCGGATCTGCCGGGGGCTCAGCAGGCCGGCGTTCATCCGCACGTGGAAGGGGTGCTGGTCGTGGTAGCGGTGCGACCGCGCCCGCAGCGCGTCGACGAAGCCCTCCGTGGTCCCGGTCCTGTCGGTCGTGGCCGTCATGGCACCCCCTAGACCTCCACCTCGAGGCCGTCCGTGGCGATCTCCGCCCCGTGCCGCTCGACGGCCCGGCGTTCCGGGGAGTCGTCCAGCAGCACGGGGTTGGTGTTGTTCAGGTGGACGTAGATCGTCCGTGCGACGGGCAGCGCCGCGACCTGCGCGAGGCTGCCGCCGGGACCGTCCATCGGGACGTGCCCCATGTCGCGCGCGGTCTTCGACGCGAGGCCCAGCCGGACCATCTCGTCGTCGCTCCAGCACGTGCCGTCGAGGAGCAGGCAGGCGCAGTCCTGCAGCTGCGCGAGCACGCCGGCGCTGATCTCCTGCACCCCCGGCAGGTACACCGCGGCACGGCTGGTGCGGGTGTCGGTCAGCCGGTACCCGACGACGCGGCCCTCGGCCCGCCCGGGACCGAAACGCGCCGCCTTCCTCGTGGGGACGTCGAAGGCGCGGTAGGAGAGCCCGTCGCCGAGCGCGACGTCGGCGCCCGGGACGACCGGGCGCCAGTCGACCGCGCAGTAGCGCTCGAGGGTCCGGAGCAGCGCGGACCCCTCGCACAACGTCTCGCGTACCGCGGGGGTGGCGTGCAGCTCCAGCGCGCGCGCCTCGCGCAGGAGCAGGAGGCCGAGCGTGTGGTCGAGCTCGGCGTCCGTGAGCAGCACGGCCCGCAGCGGCGTCGCCCGGCCCGCGTGCGGGTGCAGGGCGGGGAACGCCTCGATCTGCGCCCGGACGTCGGGCGAGGCGTTGAGCAGGTACCAGGAACGCCGGTCCGCGCTCACCGCGACCGAGGACTGCGTGCGGGGCACGCACGGCCGCGAGCCGTCGCGCACCGCCCGGCATCCCGGGCAGCCGCAGTTCCACTGCGGGAACCCGCCGCCCGCGGCCGCTCCGAGCACCCGCAGCCACATCCGGCACCTCCACGAAGGGGAGAGGTGCGCCGGGCGGACCCGGCGCACCTCTCGATCCCGTCAGTCCTCCTTCCGGGCGACGTACATCGTCACCTCGGGGGCGACGCCGATCTCGTCGAACTCCGGTGGCTCCCACTCGGTGAGCTGGGACTCCATGGATTCACCTCCCCTCTGCGCCCGATGTGCGGCACAGGAACGGCACGGGACCTACTGGGTCTGGGACTGCTCCGGCAGGGCGAAGGCGATCAGCGCGCTGCCGTGACCGGCGCCGAGCATGCCGGGGAGGAACCCCTCGGCCCAGCCACCCCAGCCGACCGGCACGACGACGTACTGCCGGCCGTCGACCGAGTAGGTGGTCGGGCTGCTGTGGTGGCCGCTGCCGCACTGGAACTGCCAGAGCTGCTCACCGGTGCGGGCGTCGAGCGCGTTGAACTCGCCCGACGGCGTGCCGGCGAACACCAGACCACCGGCGGTGGCCAGCACCGACGCGCACATCGGCAGTTCGTTGCGCCAGCGCCACTTCTCCTCGCCGTTGGCGTCGAACGCGCTGACGTAGCCCGCCATGTCCTCGATGTCGACCTGAACGCCCGCGCCCCAGTAGGGGATGCTCTCCTTGAACTCACGGCGGCGCCGGGTGGCCGTGGCGCCGACGTCCTGGATCGGTACGTAGAACAGCTCGGTCTCCGGGCTGTAGGCCGCGTGCGTCCACTCCTTCGCGCCGGCCGGACCGGGGTAGAAGTGGACCGGGTCGCCCTCCTTGTCGGGGTACCGCGCGGGGGTCACCTTGCCGTCGCGGGTGATGTTGCCCCAGTCGATCCGGTCCACGAACGGCGTGATCTGGACCAGCTCGCCGTTCGTCCGGTCGACGACGAAGAAGTAGCCGTTCTTGTCGAAGTGCCCGAGCAGCTTGCGCCCCTCGTGCTCGAACAGGATGCACTCGGCAATGCTGTCGTAGTCCCAGACGTCGTGCGGGGTGCACTGGTAGTGCCAGCGGATCTGCCCGCTGTCCGCGTCGACGGCGACGATGCTGTCGGTGAACAGGTTGTCGCCCTCCCGGACCTCGCCGTCGAAGTCCGGAGCCGGGTTGCCCGTGCCGATGTACAGCAGGTTCGTCTCGGCGTCGAAGGTGCCGGTCAGCCAGCAGTTCGCCCCGCCCCGGGCCCACGCCTGGCCGTCGGACGGCCACGTCTCGGAACCGGGCTCGCCCGGCTTCGGGATCATGTAGCAGCGCCACACGTGCTCGCCGCTCTCGAGGTCGAAGGCGTCCAGGTGGCCGCGCACACCGAACTCGCCGCCGGAGCTGCCGACGATGACCATGTTCTTCACGATCAGCGGCGCGACCGTCGCGCTCTCGCCGGCCCGCACGTCGCCGTAGGTCTTGTCCCAGATCTTCTTGCCGGTCACGGCGTCGAGCGCGATCACGTGGGCGTTCGGGGTGACCGAGAAGACCTTGCCCTTGGCCACGGCGACGCCGCGGTTCACGTTCCCGCAGCACAGCGACACGTCGAACGGCGTGGCGTGCTTGTAGCGCCAGATCTCCGTCCCCGTCTTCGCGTTGAGGGCCCACACCCAGCCGTCCCAGCCGGAGACGAACATGATCCCGTCGACGACGATCGGGCTGGCCTCGAAGGCGTACGTCGACGCACCCGCGATCATGCCGCTCGTCCCGGACTGGAAGATCCAGGCAGGGCCGATGCTCTTGACGTTCTCGGTGTTGATCTGGTCCAGCGGGCTGAACCGCTGGCCGTCGTAGGCGCCGTAGTAGGTGAGCCAGTTCTGCGGCTCCGAGCGGGCGTCGAGGATGCGCTCATAGGTCACGTTCTCGACGACCGGCGGTGCGTCGCCGTGCTTGCCGCTCAGATCGCCCTGGTCGATGGCCTCGCCGGCGTCGACGTACTCGACGGTCATGGTCTGCTCCTTCCTACGGCCGCGGCTGTTCGGGTCGGTCGAGGCGGGCCTCGGGCGGGACGTCGCCGAGGACGACGATGGCGCCGGTCAGCCCGCGGCCCTCGTCGTTGCCGGTGGGCGAGCTGAACCAGTAGTAGCCGGGGCCGTCGAGATTGAGCTTCGCCCGGCCGCGGGAATGGTTGACCAACCAGATGAACTTCCGGTCGCCATTGCTGGGGAACAGCGCGCAGTGCGTGTTCAGGTCGTCGTTGAAGATCTCGATCTCGAGATCGCCGCCGTGCGGCATGACGATGACGGCGGGGTCCCATGCGATCTCGTCCGGGTTGATCCGGAGGCGGATGTGCATGGTGCCGTCTTCCCGCTCCTTGGCCTGTTCGACGTTGCCGGTCGTGATGACACGTCCGATGGGGCCCTTGTTCTGGTGGTCCAGTCCCAGCTTGTGCATCAGTTCCGCCCGATCCTGGGCGCTACTGGTCGTCATCGGCTCCGCCTCCTGGTCCGCGCCTGTCGCGTGTCGTCCGCCTCGCGCATCCGGCCGCCCGCCGGTCCCGGTTCGGGTGTCGCGCTCCACCCGTCCGGGGCGCGGCGACGAGCCGGAGTCACGGGCATCGGTCGCTGTCGGTCGTCTCGAATGCCGTCCGGAAATGTGCACGACGATCGCCGGGAACGGCGTTCGCCGTACGTGATCGGACCCGCCCCGAATTCGTTCCCCGGCGGAGGAAAACGTTACGCTCGTCACAGGAGCAGCGGCAAGGTCACGTACTGGTTCGCGGTGCCGGGAGCCGTTCGTTCGGTCCGAGCTACCGTTCCCCCGCGATCCGGTGCCGCCGGAAGATCGCGGATCCGGCTCAGATCCCGAGCGCGCGCCGCACGCCGGGGGCGTTGCGTCGCGACACGGGCACGCGGTCGCCCGCCTTGCTGTCGAGGACGAGCGACAGCTCCCCCTTGTCCCCGCGCTCGACCTCCCGGACGCGGTCGAGGTTCACCACGTACCGGCGGTGCACCCGCAGGAACCCGGCGTCGGCGAGCTCGTCGTCGAGCCGGTCGAGGCCGGCGGAGGCGGCGCGCAGGCGCCCCTCGTCGGTCGAGAGCCATACGTCGTTGCCGTCGGCCTCGGCGAGGTAGACCTCCGACGGCCGCAGCAGCACCAGGCGGTTCTCGCGCAGGGCGACGAGCCGCCGCCGCGGATCCCGGGGCTCCCGGGGCCGGGTCGGCGCGTCGAGCTCGCCCACCAGCTCCCCGTCGACCACCCCGAACGAGAGCAGGCTCCCCACCATCCGCCCGGAGACGAAGACCGGGCGGACGCCGACCGGCGTCGGCTCGTCCGCGAGATGGGTGAAGACCTGGGTCGCCCCCACCCAGTCCGGATTGTGCGCCGCCTGCCGGTCGGCGTAGCGCGCGATGCCGATCAGGTCCGGAAGCCCCGGGTTCCAGCGCACCGTGGGGTCGATCGCCGGGGTGACGGCCGGCACGCCCATGAGCACGCTCGCCGTCTCGTCGGCGATCACCACCTTGCCGGCCGTGTCCATCGCGGCGAGCGCGATACCGGGACGGGCCCGGGCCTGCGTGAAGGCCGCGACCAGCGCCGTCCCGCTGTCCCGGGCCCGGTTGCGCAGCGTGCGCCGGGTCGTGGCGACCGCCTGCGAGAGCCACGCGCCCGTCGCGTCGGGGAGGGCGGTGCGCCAGCAGGAGATGTTGAGGACCGCGATCGGGGCCCGGGTCACCACGTCGCGCACCGCGATGCCGGCGCACACCCAGTTGTGGAAGGCCTGGCACCAGTGCTCGGCGCCGCGGACCAGGACCGGGCCGTGGCCCTCCAGCGCCGTGCCCATGCCGTTCGTGCCCGCCGCACACTCCGACCAGCAGTACCAGGGCGCCAGGTTGGAGTCCGACGCCCGGCCCAACGTGGTGTGGTTCCCCCACGCGGCGAGGATCCGGCCGGTGGCGTCGGCGACGGTGACGATGCCGCTGAGGTTGTCGACGTCCTGGGCCACGGAGGCCGCCAGTCCGCCCAGCTCGGTGAACACGACGTCGTGCTCGAGGGTGTGGTCGATCTGCTCGACGGCGACCGGTGCGGCGCGCAGGAGCGGGTCGACCCGGTACTGCTCCCGGCAGCGGTGCCAGGAGACCACGACCTCGGGGCGGACCCCGGGGACGCTGTCCTCGCCGTCGACGAACCGCTCCCACGCCGCGAGCACGGTGTCCCGGTAGGGGGTCGCCGCCGTGGGACCGAGCCGGTGTACGTCGTTCATGTGGGGACCACTCGTCGTTGAGCGCAGCCAGGGAGGTCCCACTGTAGGCACCGGCGGGGCCGTGCGTCAGCCGACGAAAGGGCCCCCGGGACGAAGTCCCGAGGGCCCTTTCGGGTCAACGCCCGGGCCGGGCGCGCCCCGACGGGTCGGCGATCAGACCAGGTCGTACCGGTCCGCGTTCGCGACCTTGACCCACGCCGCGACGAAGTCCTGCACGAACTTCTCCGCCGCGTCGTCGCTCGCGTAGACCTCGGCGAGGGCCCGCAGCTCGGAGTTCGAACCGAAGACCAGGTCGACGCGGGTGCCGGTCCACCGGACCTCGCCGGTGGCGCGGTCGTGGGCCTCGAACAGGTCGTCGTCGCCGGCGACCGACCTCCACTCGACGTCCATGTCGAGCAGGTTCGTGAAGAAGTCGGTGGTCAGCGTGCCGGGCCGGTCGGTGAACACGCCGGCCTTCGAGCCGCCGGTGTTCGCGCCCAGCACGCGCAGGCCGCCGACCAGGACGGTCAGCTCCGGCGCGCTCAGGCCGAGCAGGTTCGCCCGGTCGACGAGCAGGTACTCGCCGGGCAGGCGGTGCCCCTTGCCGCGATAGTTGCGGAAGCCGTCCGCGGTGGGCTCGAGGTGGGCGAAGGAGTCGACGTCCGTCTGCTCCTGGGTTGCGTCGGTCCGGCCCGGGGTGAACGGCACCGTGACGTCGTGCCCCGCGTCCCGGGCGGCCTTCTCGACCGCGGCCGCTCCGGCCAGCACGACCAGGTCGGCGAAGGAGACCTGCTTGCCGAACGACGCCCGGACGCCCTCCAGCGCCCGGATGACCTGGGCGAGCTCGTCCGGGTCGTTGACCTCCCAGCCGCGCTGCGGCTCGAGGCGGATGCGCCCGCCGTTCGCGCCGCCGCGCTTGTCGCTGCTGCGGAACGACGAGGCCGCGGCCCAGGAGGCCGACACCAGCCGGGAGACGGAGAGCCCCGTCTCGAGGATCTTCGCCTTGAGGGCGGTGACGTCGTCGTCGGACAGGGTGTAGCCGTTCGCCGCCGGGACCGGGTCCTGCCAGAGCAGCTCCTCCTGCGGCACCAGCGGGCCGAGGTAGCGCTGGATCGGGCCCATGTCGCGGTGGGTGAGCTTGTACCAGGCGCGGGCGAACGCGTCGGCGAACTCCGCCGGGTTCTCGTGGAACCGGCGCGAGATCGGCTCGTAGATCGGGTCGAACCGCAGGGCCAGGTCCGTGGTCAGCATCGTGACCGGCCGGTCGAGCTCACCGGTCTCCGGGTCGGGGATCCTGTTGTCCCCGGAGCCGTCCTTCGCCACCCACTGCCAGGCGCCGGCCGGGCTCTTCGTCACCTCGTACTCGTAGCCGAACAGGTTGTCGAAGAAGCCGTTGCCCCACTGCGTCGGCGTGGAGGTCCAGGTGACCTCGAGGCCCGAGGTGATGGTGTCGCGGCCCTTGCCCGTGCCGAAGCCCTGCTTCCAGCCCAGGCCCTGCTGCTCGATCGGGGCGCCCTCGGGCTCCGGGCCGACGTTGTCGTCGACGTCCGGGTTCGCCGCGCCGTGGGTCTTGCCGAAGGTGTGCCCGCCGGCGATGAGGGCGACGGTCTCCTCGTCGTTCATCGCCATCCGGCCGAAGGTCTCGCGGATGTCGCGGGCCGCGGCGACCGGGTCCGGGTTGGCGTTGGGGCCCTCCGGGTTGACGTAGATCAGCCCCATCTGGACGGCGCCGAGCGGCTTCTCCAGCTCGCGGTCACCGGTGTAGCGCTCGTCGCCGAGCCAGGTGCGCTCCGGGCCCCAGTAGACGTCCTCGTCCGGCTCCCAGACGTCCGTGCGGCCGCCGGCGAAGCCGAAGGTCTTCAGGCCCATGGTCTCCAGGGCGCGGTTACCCGTGAAGATCATGAGGTCGGCCCAGGAGACCTTCCTGCCCCACTTCTTCTTGACCGGCCAGAGCAGGCGCCGGGCCTTGTCCAGGTTGCCGTTGTCCGGCCAGCTGTTGAGGGGGGCGAAGCGCTGCATGCCCGCGCCCGCCCCGCCGCGGCCGTCGTCGACGCGGTAGGTGCCCGCGCTGTGCCACGCCATCCGGATCATGAACGGGCCGTAGTGCCCGAAGTCCGCCGGCCACCAGTCCTGGGAGTCGGTGAGGACCGCGTCGACGTCCCGGGCCAGCTCGTCCAGGTCGACGCTCAGGAACTCCGCGGCGTAGTCGAAGTCCGCGCCCATCGGGTTGGCCACGGCCGGGTGCTTGCGGAGGATCTTCAGGTTGAGCTGGTTGGGCCACCAGTCGGTGTTGCTCGCACCTTCGGTCGGGTGCCCGAGACGGCCGGCGTGCACGGGGCAGCCGCCCGCCTCGCCCGTCTGCATCTGCTTCTCGACCGTGGTGTGGTCCTCGGACGACGACACTGCGATCCTCCTGCGTTCGGGGCGTGTGGTGGGCCCAGGTGCGGCGGAGTCTGGCGAACTCTCTGGAACCAATCAAGAACGTGTCGCAGTCTGAGACCACCCACGTGCCGCGGCCAGGCCCGCTACGCCATGCCCGACGCGGCCAGCGGGTCGTAGCCGGGCGTGCGGAGGAGGGCCTGCAGCTGGCGGCGGCGCACCCCGACGTTCGACCCCTCGATCACCGGGTAGGCGAGCGCCTCGTTCAGGTACCGGAGCAGCGGGAACGCCGTGTCGTAGGCCGACACGCCCACGATCTTGACCAGGTCGGTGATCACGTCGACGGCGGTCTCCGAGCCGAACACCTTCGCGTGCAGCGCCCACTCCGGTCCGTGCGGGTCCCCGGCGAGCGCGGCGTCGAGGGCCCGCCAGGACAGCAGTCGGACGGCCTCGATGCGGCCCTTGGCGTCCGCGAGCACGTCGGCGACGGACTGGTGCTCGACGATCGGCACCGCGCCGCCGCGCTTCTCGGTGGTGGCGAACCGCAGGGCCACCTCGAAGGCCCGGCGCATCGCCGCGACGGCGAACGTGCCGATGGAGGCCCCGCTGCCAACGAAGGCGTCGCGGCACAGCTCCACCCCCTGGCCCTCGCGGCCGAGCAGGTTCGCCCGGGGCACCCCGACGTCGACGAGCCGGACGGTCGCGGTGAGGCAGCCCCGCAGCGCCGGCAGGTCGTGGTACTCCTCCACCTCGACGTGGCCGGCGAGGTGCTCCCGCTCGGCGACGACGAGCGAGACCCCGCCGGGCGCGCGGCAGACGATCGTCATGAGGTCGGGGCCGTCGCCGTCCCAGCCCGGCAGGTGCGACGCCCACGCCTTCCGCCCGTTGATCACGTAGTGGTCGCCGTCGGGCACGGCGGTGGTGCGGGTGCCCTCGGCGGGCGGCGGCGCGTCGAAGTTGGCGCTGCCGCCGGGCTCGGAGTAGGCCATCGCGGCCACCGGCGCGCCGGAGTCCGCCAGGAAGGGAGCGACGAAGCGCGCGATCTGCTCGGGCGTGCCGACCTCGTAGACGGGTGCGAGCGCGATCAGCGGGCCGGCCATCGAGATCACGAAGTCCGGGCTGTGGACCGCCCATTCCTCGATCAGGATCGCTGCGTCGACCCCGCCGCCCGCGGCGCCGCCGAAGGGCGCCGGGATCAGGCCCTTGAGGAAACCGGCGGCGACCGCCTTCTCGAAGGCGGGGCGGGCCAGGGCGGCGCGGCGGACCGGGTCGGGCTCGGCGCGGACGGCGTCGGCCAGGTCGCGCAGGTTCGCCTCGGCGAACTCCCGCGCGGCGTGCTTGAGCCCGACCTGCTCGGGGGAGAGGGAGAAGGAGACGGACACCGGGACCTCCGACGTCGGTGTCGGTGCCGGACGGCGTCCGGCGGGAGCCCCCAGGCTCCCGGCGCGCGGCGCGGCGGTCTCGTCAGTCCGTGCGCGGGACCTGTGCAGTTCGTGCAGGTCCGCGCAGCTCACTCGGGGCGTAGCCGTGGGCGCGGCGGAAGGCCCGGCTGAAGGAGGCCGGGTCGACGAAGCCGACCGAGGAGGCGATCTGGGTGACCGTGCGGGTGTCGGCGGGGTCGGCGAGCAGCGCGGCGGCCTGCTCGAGGCGCAGCCGTCGGACGGTCGCGGCGAACGTGTCGCCGGAGCCGGCGAAGGCCGCGTGCAGGGTCCGCGGGGAGACGGCGAACCGGCGGCACACGGCGGCCACGGACAGGGCGGGGTCGCCCAGCCGGCCGCGGACGTACCGCAGGACCGCGGCCCGCAGCAGCTCCCCGGCCGGGGCCTGCGGGCCGGGTGCCGCCGCGGCCGTGACGGCCGCGGCCAGGGCGAACTCCAGCTCGGCGGCGGCCGGGCCGGCGTCGTCGACCTCCCAGAGCGCACCGATCATCGCGCTGACGACCCCGCCGGCGCCGCGCCCGTCCCACCGCGCGCCGAGCCGGGGCCGCAGCCGGCGGCCGTCGAGCAGCTCGTGGGGGAGCCGGTAGGAGACCATCCGCCAGGGTGCGTCGAAGTCGAACCGGTACGGCTCGGTGGTGTCGACGACGGTGAACTCGCCCGGCCCCACGATCGCGTCGGCGCCGCCCTGCCGGACCCGGCACCGGCCCGCGACCTGCAGGTTCAGGAAGTAGAAGGCCCCGTCCGTGCGGGCGACCTCGGCCGGCCCGTGCAGGGTGGCCTGCGGCTGCGACGCGATGTGCGCGCGCACGACCTGCTGCAGCGGCCGCGTCTCGACGCGGGCGGCGAAGCCGGGTGCGGCGCGGTCGGCCCGGCGCGGGGTCAGGGGCACGAAGGCGCGGCAGATGACCTCGTGCCAGTACCCGAACTGCTCGCGCTCGGGCCGGGCGGCGACGTCCCAGACGGCCATCCGCCGACCTCCTCGCGCCCGGCGCGGGCGGCGGGGTCGCCGCCCACGCCGAATGCTCGTCCGGCACGCCGGTGCCGGTCAACCGGCCGCGGTCAGGAGTCCTCGTGAACCGTGATCGCTCCCGCGGGGCAGACGTCCGCGGCCTCGCGGACCGCCGCGTGCTGCCCGGTGTCGGGCTCGGCCTCGAGCAGCACCACGATCCCGTCGTCCTCGCGCTGGTCGAACACGTCCGGCGCGAGCATCACGCACTGCCCGGCGCCGCAGCAGCGGTCCTCGTCGACGGTCACCTTCATGCTCGGTCTCCTTCGGTGGCAGTGGGCCCGGTGGGGCCGGCAGGGACCGTGGCCGGGGCGAGCCAGAGGCCGACGATCGCGTCGACCAGGCCCGTGGCGGTCGCGTCCCAGGTGGTCCGGGGGGTGGGGGCGCCCTCGGCGAGGGCGCGTTCGCGGGCGGCGCACACGTGCACCATCAGCAGGCGGGTCATGTCGCCGCGCTCGAGGCGGACCTCGGCGGGCAGGTCGGGCAGGCAGCGGTCGAGCCCCTCGGCCGTCGCGAGCAGCGCCGGCGAGCCGAGCGACTCCTGCGTGACGATCTCGCGGTAGGCGGGCTCGGTGGTGAGCTGGGCGTGGAAGCGGGCGAACCAGGTGGGCGGGCCGAGGCCGTCGAGGTAGTCGGTCAGCGGCCGGACCAGGCACGCGACCCAGTCCCGGACGTCCGTCGATCCCTCGGTCGCGGCGAGCGCCTCGGCCCGCAGGCCCTCGATCCGCGTGGTGTGCCGCCGCACCACCGCCCGGACCAGGTCCTCCTTGGCGCCGAAGTGGTAGCCGACGACGGCGGTGTTGCCCTGCCCGGCCGCCTCGCCGATCTGCCGGTTCGACACCGCCGCCACGCCGCGCTCGGCGAAGAGCCGCTCGGCGGCGGCGAGGATCAGCGCCCGGGTGGCCTCGGCGCGGCTCGCCCGCGGACCCGTCACCACGACATCCCCGTTCACCGCCTCACCAGCGCACCGGGAGCTCGCGCAGCCCGCCGACGGCCAGGCCCTCGACCCGCTGCAGCTCCTCGACCGGGACGGCCAGGTCGAGCCCGGGCAGCCGGCGCAGCAGCACCTCGAGGGTGACCTGCAGCTCGGTGCGGGCGAGCGCCTGGCCGAGGCAGGAGTGCGGGCCGGAGCCGAAGCTCAGGTGCGGGTTGGGCGAGCGGGTCAGGTCCATCTCCTCGGCGCCGTCGAACGCCCGCGCGTCGCGGTTCGCGGCCCCCATGCTGCACATGACGGTGGTGCCGGCGGGCAGGGCGGCGCTCCCGAGCTCGACGTCCTCGGCGATGTAGCGGGGCATGCCGATGCCCGGGTTGGCGTCGAAGCGCAGCGACTCCTCGACGGCGGTGCGCACCAGGGACGGGTCGGCCAGCAGCTGCTCCCAACGGCGGCGGTCGGCGAGCAGCATCGCGACCATCTTGCTGATCATGTTCGCGGTGGTCTCGTGCCCGGCGACGAGCAGGCCCTGGCCGGTGCCGACGAGCTGGGCGTCGGTGAGCAGGGTGCCGTCCGCGGTGGGCTCGGTGGTCAGCTCGCTGAGCAGGTCGTCGCCGGGCTGCGCGCGCTTGGCCTGCACGTGGGCCTGCATGTAGCCGAGGAACTCGGTCTGCGCCGCCACGATCTCGTCCCGGCTGTACCGGGTGAGGTTGAGCAGCGTGTCCGACCAGTAGGAGAACTTGTCGCGGTCGGAGTCCGGCACGCCGAGCATCGTGCAGATGACCCAGACCGGGAGCGGGAAGCCGAGCGCGGCCTTGAGGTCCGCCGGCCGGCCGTGGGCCTGCATCTCGTCGATCAGCGAGTCCGCCATCTCCTCGATCCGCGGCCGGAGCGCGGTCATCCTCCTGGCGGTGAACCAGCGCATCACCAGGCGCCGCCACTGCTGGTGCGCCGGGCCGCTCTGCGGGAGCGCGCTCGCCATGTCGCTGTCGAACACGCCGCCGGAGTCGGAGATCCGCGCGCCCTGCCCGCCGCCGACGCGGGGGAAGCGGGGGTCGGAGAGGACCTGCTTGACGTCGTCGTAGCGGGTGAGCAGCTGCGCGTGGTCACCGCTGGGCAGGGTCACCGTGGCGACGGGACAGCGGTCGCGCAGCTCGGCCCACTCCTTCGGCGGCTCGAGCGGGTCCGGCGCGGGCAGCGGGTAGCGCAGCTCGTCGGTACCGGGCTCGGAGAGGGTCACAGCGGTCCTTCCGGTGGTGGGCGGTCGCTCGTCCCACTGTAAATCAACCGCTTGATTTGATGCACCACGTGGAAGGTCACGCCCGGAACGGGAACCCCGGCGCGCGCCGGGGTTCTCGCCGTCGTCACTCGCCGGGCGTCAGTCGAACAGGTCCGGGTCGGTCCGCACGACCTCGTCCCACAGCGGCTGGAAGGCGAACCAGCCGGCGTAGTGCCCGCCGGTCTGCTCGCGGGTGAAGCGCGCGTTCGCCGGGTCGACCAGCGTCGGCGTCCCGGCGGCCTCGGCGAGCAGCTGGGCCTGGCAGTTGCGCTCGGTGCTGATGAACCACCACGCCGCCTCGGCCACGGTGTGTCCGACGGTGAAGATCCCGTGGTTGCGGTGGAAGCACATGGCGTTGTCGCCGAGGCCCTCGGCGAGCAGCCGGGCCGCCTCCTCGTCGACCACGACCGCGCCCGCCCCCTCGGTGACCACCGAGTGGTTCTCGTAGAGCGCGCAGGCGTCCTGTGTGATCGGGTCGAGCGGCCGGCCGAGCGAGGACCAGGCCTTGCCGTACACCGAGTGCGCGTGGCACGCCGCGACGACGTCCGGCCGGGCCTCGTGCACGGCCGAGTGGATCACGAACCCGGCCCGGTTCACCGGCTTGTCGCCGTACCGGACCGTCCCGGTGTGGTCGACGAGGATCAGGTCCGAGACGCGGATGTGGCGGAACGACATGCCGAACGGGTTCACCCAGAACATGTCCTCGTGCTCCGGGTCGCGCACCGTGATGTGCCCGGCGACGCCCTCGCCGAAGCCGAACCGGCCGAAGATCCGGAACGCGCCCGCGAGCTGCTGCTTGCGGTGCAGCCGCTCCTCCTCGACGGTCGCGAACTCGGGCGGGCGCGGCAGGGCGATGCCCTCCTGGGTGGGCTCGAAGGAGGGCATCCCGCCGGCAGCGGAACCGGGCGCGGTGTCGGGTGCGGAGGTGGGTGCGGACGTCGTCGGTGCAGCCATCCTCCGACGGTGCGCCTCGCCGCCCCGGCCCGTCAACGGCTGGCCCGGCTCCCGCCGCGCCGGTGCCGGTGGGCCGGGCGTTAGGGTCGCGGCCGTGAGCACTGCGGTCGTGGTCGGAAGCGGCCCCAACGGGCTCACGGCGGCGGCGCTGCTGGCGCGCGCGGGCGTCGAGGTCACCGTGCTGGAGGCGGCGGCGGAGATCGGCGGCGGCACGCGAACGGGCGAGGCGATCGTGCCCGGGCTGCTGCACGACCACTGCTCGGCGGTGCACCCGATGGCCGTCGGCTCGCCGGCGCTGCAGGACCTCCGGCTGGAGAAGTACGGCCTCGAGTGGCGGTGGCCGGAGATCGACTGCGTCCACCCGCTCGACGACGGCACGGCCGGCGTGCTGCACCGCTCGGTCGCGGAGACGGCCCGGGGGCTGGGCCGGGACGGCCGCCGCTGGTCCGCGCTGTTCGGCCGGCCCGCCGCGCGCTACGACGCCCTGGCCGAGGACGTCCTCGGCCCGCTGCTGCGGGTCCCGTCGCACCCGCTCGACCTCGCGCGGTTCGGCCCGCCCACGCTGCTGCCCGCGACCGTCCTGGCCCGCGTGTTCGCCACGCCGCAGGCGCGGGCGCTCTTCGCCGGCGTCGCGGCGCACGCGTTCCACCCGCTGGAGCGGCCGCTGACCTCGGCGATCGGCCTGGGCATCCTCACCGCCGGGCACCGGCACGGCTGGGCGGTCGCGGCCGGCGGCTCGCGCGCGATCTCCGACGCGCTCGCCGCGGTGCTGGCCGAGCACGGCGGGCGCATCGAGACGGGGGTCCGGGTGACCTCCGCGGCGCAGCTGCCCGCCGCCGACGCCGTGCTGTTCGACCTGGCTCCCGGCGCGGTCGCCGACATCCTCGGCGACCGGCTGCCCCGCCGGGTGGCGCGCGCGTACCGGCGCTTCCGGCACGGGCCGGGGGCGTTCAAGGTCGACTTCGCGGTCGAGGGCGGGGTGCCCTGGCGGAACCCGGCCGCCGCCCGCGCCGGCACGGTGCACCTGGGCGGGCCGCTGGAGGAGGTCGCGGCCGGGGAGCGCGAGATCGTCGCGGGCCGGCTGCCGGAGCGGCCGTTCGTACTGGTCGGGCAGCAGTACCTCGCCGACCCGGGCCGCTCGGTGGGGGACGTGCACCCGGTCTGGGCCTACGCGCACGTCCCTCACGGGTACGCGGGCGACGCGACCGAGGCGATCACCGCGCAGCTCGAGCGGTTCGCCCCCGGCTTCCGCGACCGCGTCGTCGGGACCGCGGTGCGGACCACCACGGAGCTGGCCCGGTACAACCCGAACCTCGTGGGCGGCGACATCGTCGGCGGGTCGACGCGGGCGGTGCGCCTGCTGCTCGGCCCCCGCGCCACGCTCACCCCCTACGACACCGGCGTGCCCGGCGTGTACCTCTGCTCCGCCGCCACCCCGCCGGGTGCCGGCGCGCACGGGATGTGCGGGGCGCACGCGGCCGAACGGGCCCTGGGACACCTGCGCCGCTGACGTCGGCCCGGTCGTCGGTACCGCGCCCGCCGATCCGGCCATGGCGACGCCCACCGGACGAGCGGGACGGATCGGCGCGGAACGGCCACCGCCGACCGCAGTCGGCGCGCGACCGGTCCCGACGGGGCGGATCACCGCACTACGGTCGGCCCGATGAACCGAGCGCTGGCCTCCCGGCTGCTGGTGGGGGTGCTGGCCCTCGAGATCGTCGTCCCGGCCGTCTCGCTCGCGACCACCTCCACCCCGCGGCACTACGCCTGGAGCATGTTCGTCGAGTCCTCGACCGACTACCGCTACGTCGGCGAGACCACGGACGGCACGCACGTCCCGCTCGACCCGGGCGAGGTGGGCCGGCCGTGGGCCGGCATCCACTACGGGCCACAGACGCCGGAGCGGCTGTGCGCGCGGCACCCCGAGCTGAAATCGGTGACCCGGTTCTACGACACCGACACCGAGAGCGTGCAGCCGTGCGGATGATCCCCGAGACCGTGCCGGGCCGGCCGCTCGCCGCCTACCGGATCGTGCTGGGGCTGGTCGCCGTGGTGCGCGCGCTGGCCCTCACCGCCAACCCGTACCTCGGCAACCGCCCCCACCCCCTCTACTCCTTCCTCCCGGCGTTGCCCACGCCGGTGTGGACGGTCGTCGGGCTGGTGATGCTGGCCGCCGCCGTGCTCGTCGTGCTGGGCGTGCGGGCCCGCCCGGCCGCCGCCACCGTCGGCCTCTGCGTCCTGCTGTTGATGTGGGGCGCGGGCTACTACGGCAACGGCGCCTACCTGCTGGCCACGATGTCGCTCCTGATCTCCTGCACGCGCTGCGACACCGACTTCGCGCTGCGCCCGCGCCGGTACGCCGACGGCGTCTGGGCGCCGCCGGTCTACCTCATGCGGGCCCAGATCACGATCGTCTACGTCTACGCCGCCCTCGGGAAGCTCAGCCTCGACTTCCTCTCCGGCAACGGACTGGCGTCATGGGGGATCGACTCGGCCCTCGCGCCGCGGTTCCTGCTGGTCCTGCCGGTACTGGTGGCGATGGCCGTCGGCGCGGTGGCCACGGAGCTGTTCGTCTCCGTGGCGCTCTGGTTCCGGCGGACGCGGCCCGTCGCGATCGCGCTCGGGCTCCTGCTGCACCTGTGCATGATCGGCTGGATCAGCGACAGCCTGATCGCGGTCGTCGAGCTGACCTGCTTCGCGGCCACCACGACCGGCGGCTACCTGCTCTTCGTCGACCGGCTGCCGCGGTTCGTGGAGCGCCGGATCCCGGAGGGCGCTCCGGCGTCCGGTTAACGCCGACCCCCGGTTCCGACGAGGACGGGCCGTGGAGGCGCGGCGGGTCGGGAGCCTGCGGTGGTACGGCGTGCTGCTCGTGCGCGTCGCCGCCCTGGTGATGACGGGTGTGGTGCTGCAGACGGCCGGGTCCGCCGCCTGGAACGATCACGTGCTCGGCATGCGCGGCGAGCCCGACCGGGGGACCGTCGTCGCCGTCCGGCACACGTCACCGGGCCGGGCCGACCGCGTGGAGGTCGACACGGCCCGGTTCGGCGGCACGGCCTGGGTCACCACGCCCCGCAAGGACCTCGACGTCGGCGACACGGTCGACGTCGTCGTCGATCCCCGCGACCCGGCCCGGGCCGAGCTCGCCGGGGACGGCTGGCCCTGGCGGCAGATCGTGATCCCGCTGACCGGGCTGCTGCTGATCGCCGTGTTCGCGGGGAAGTACGGGCGGTGGCGCGACCCGGAGCCGCCCGCCGCCACCGACGAGCTGGTCCGCGGCGGTGCGACCTGAGTCAGGCGTCCTCGAGGTACCGCTTGGCCAGCCCACCGAGGGTCTCCTCGAACTCCGCCACCGTGCGCCGGATGATCTCCGCGACGGGCTCGACCCGGCCGATCCGGCCGGCCACCTGGCCCAGCTGGGCAAGGCTCGCGTTGAGGTCGCCGTCCCGGTAGAGCCCGTGGATGTTGCCGAGCAGAGCCATCGGGTCGCCCTCGGTCGCGATCTCGAACGGCGCGGTGGCCTCGGTCCGCAGCACCCGGACCTGCTTGCCGTTGTGCTTGTTGATCAGCATGGTGTCGGTCTCGGCCGCCGCCACCACGGCGTCCTTCATGTTCCGGTGCACCGGGGACTCCTCGGTCGCGACCATGCGCGTGCCCATCTGGACGCCCTCGGCGCCGAGGGCGAACGCGGCGGCCATCGACCGGCCGTCGGCGATCCCGCCCGCGGCCACGATCGGTACTCCGACCTGGGCCGCGACCAGGGGGAGCAGCACCATCGACGAGACCTCGCGGGGCGCCTTGAACCCGGCGCCCTCGCTGCCCTCGACCACCAGCCCGTCGACGCCGGCCTCGATCGCCTTCTGCGCGCCGCGCAGGGACGGGACGACGTGGAAGACGGTCAGGCCCGCCTCCTTCAGCCGGGGCGTGTGGGCGGTGGGGGAGCCCGCGGACGTCGTCACGAAGCGGACGCCCTCCTCGACGATCATGTCGACGATCGCGGGGTCCTTGACGAAGGCGAGCGGCAGGTTCACGCCGAACGGCTTGTCGGTGAGGTCGCGCGTGCGGCGGATGTCCTCGCGCACCTCGTCGACCCCGAGCGAGCCGGGGACCAGGCCCATCGCGCCGGCGTCGGACACCGCGGCGACGAGCCGGGGTTTGGCGATGTAGCCCATCGGGGCCTGCAGGATCGGGACGTCGACGCCCAGCAGCTGGGTCACGCGGTTGGCGAAGGTCACCACCGCAGGCTAAACGAACGTTCACTTAGTGACCAGGGTCCGCGGGAAACGTCCCCGGTGCGAGGATCGGGACATGGCAGCCACGCCGATCCAGGACGTCCCGATCGCGACCGAGCCGATCCGGCTCGGGCAGTTCCTCAAGCTCGCCGGCCTCGCCGAGGACGGCGTGCACGCCCGGGAGCTGGTCGAGGCGGGCGAGGTCATGGTCGACGGCCGCGCGGAGACCCGCCGCGGCGCCCAGCTGCGCCGCGGGCAGGTCGTGGCGGTGCACGGCCGGCGGGCGCGCCCCGTCGGGTAGCGGGGCTACCAGCCCAGGGCCTGGTGCAGCCGCTCCTCCATGACCGGGGCGAGCGAGGTCATGTACGTGGCCGAGACGTGGTTGAAGTCCATGTAGACGAGCACGTTGCCGATCTCGGCCGGGCAGAGCGCGGCGTCGCACAGGTGGTCGGAGAAGTCCAGGAAGGTCACGTTCGGCGGGACGTCCGGGACCAGCTGGTACGGCGGGATCGGGCCGTAGACGTCGGCGCGCTGCAGGCCGCACTCGGCGGCCCCGCGGCCGCGCTGCTGCAGGCAGTCCAGCGGGCTGAACGACGTGTCGAAGCGCGGGTTGTCCCGCGCGGCGATCACCGGGATGCCGAGCTCGTTCATCCGCTGCCAGGCGGCGACGAAGCCGGGCGGGGTGACCTCGGTGAGCCCCGCCCGGACGTCCCGGCTGGCGAGGGTGAACACGGCGTCGGGATGCAGGTCGGCGATCTCGTCGACCACCGCGGCGTTCCAGTTCAGGCAGTCCAGGTTGGCCGGGTCCACCTCGGACGCGGTGGAGAAGGGGCAGGCCCCCTTCAACATGTCGATCAGCTCCCAGTTGTTCCGCTGCGCGACCGGGGCCAGCGCGGCGGTGTACTGCTGGGAGTGCGAGTCCCCGACGACGACTATCCGCTTGGCCGGCGGGACCGCGGGATCCGGCCGGGGCATCGTGCAGGCCTCGGAGGTGGGGTAGCGGTTCATCGGGGCGCAGGCCCAGTCCTGGACCGGGTAGAAGTCGTTCGGCGCCGTGACCATCGGCGGGATCAGCTCGACGGCCGGGTCGACGTCGTCGATCGAGCCGGCGCGCACGGCCATCGCCCCGGGATGGTCGGCGTCGCCCACCACTGCGGTCTCGTTCGCCCGCTGGGCGGCCTCGAACTGCCAGACGCCGCCGGCGAGCAGGACGACCGCGAGCCCGGCGGCCGCGCCCCGCCAGCGCGTCCGGTCGGTGAGCGGCGCCCGCCGGATCGGCTCCTCGATCAGGTGGTGGGTGAGCACCGCGAGCACGACCGACAGCGCGACGATGGCGAGCCCGCCCCGCAGCCCGACGGTCTCCTGGTCGCGGACGACCAAGAAGAAGATCAGCACCGGCCAGTGCCACAGGTACAGCGAGTAGCTCAGGTCGCCGAGATAGCCGACGGGCCGCGAGGCGAGGATCCGGTCCGCGCCGATCCGGCTGCCGGTCATGCCGGCGATCAGCACCAGGCACGCCGCGCCGGTGGGCCACAGCGCCGCGATGCCGGGGAACACGGCGTCGACCCGCAGCAGCGCGCCGCAGGCGACGAGCCCGACGACGCCGAGCCAGCCGAGCACGATCCGCCAGCGGCGGGGCAGGGTGATCGCGTCGATCGTCAGCGCCAACAGGCCGCCCAGTGCGAACTCCCACACGCGGGTCAGCGAGTGGAAGTAGGCGAGCGGCTGGTTGGTGATCGTCAGCGCGACGGAGAAGGTCAGCGACGCGGCGAACAGACCGCTCAGGGTGAGCAGCAGGTGCCCGCGCAGCCGCTCCCTGGCCTGCCCGGCGACCAGCGCCACCACCGCGATCAGCAGCGGCCACACGACGTAGAACTGCACCTGGATCGACAGCGACCAGAAGTGCTGGACCACGCTCTGGGTGTTGTGCTGGGCCGCGTAGTCCACGGAGTCGGCGGCGAGCTGCCAGTTCTCCAGGAACACGGCCGAGGCGAACAGCTCGTGCAGGGTCTGCTGCCAGCGGGCCTCGGGGAGCAGCAGCGCACCCGCGACCGCGCTCACGAGCAGCACGGTGAAGGCGGCGGGCAGCAGCCGCGCGGCCTGGCGCGCCCACGTCGGCCGGAAGCGGAGCCGGCCGCGGGCGGCGGCCCGGAAGAGCTGCCCGGTGATGAGGAAGCCGGAGATCACGAAGAAGACGTCGACGCCGCCGGAGACCCGGCCGAACCAGACGTGGTAGGCGACGACGAGGAGGACCGCGAGCGCGCGCAGGCCCTGCAGCTCGGGGCGGAAGCGCCGGGCACGCTCCGTGGCCGGGGCGGCGGGCGTGCGCGGGACGTGCGGGACGGGACCGGAGGCGGGATCGACGGGGTCGGGCCGCATCGCTGTCATCCGGTCCCTCCGCGGTCGCCTCCTCCGGCCCAGCTCGTACACCCGTCCGGCCCCGGCGGGCGCTCCGGGCGGGCCCCGCGTCGGGGGCGGGGGCGAGGGGGAGGCAGGGCCGGCTCGTCACCCCTCGTGACGATCCGGGTCGTTCGTACTCTAGATCGGCAGACCGGGTCCCGCTCGGCGGGACCCGGCTCCGGCGGCATCGGTGCTGATCGCGGGCGGTGGGCTCAGTAGCCCACGTAGCCGCCCGAGCCGTTGCTGCGGCCGCCGGCCTCGAGGGTGTCGATGCCGTAGTTGGCGATCATGTAACGCACGCCCGCAGTGATGTTGGCGACCGGGTCGGTGATCGCGCGGTCCGCCAGGCTGGGGTGCACGTAGGCCCGGAAGGTCGAGGGGATGACCTGCATCAGGCCCTGCGAGGGGCGGCCGGCGCGGGCGTTGGAGTCCCACAGGTTGATCGCGCGCGGGTTGCCGCCGGACTCCGCCATGATGACCCTCTTGACGCCCGGCGCGAGGTCCTGCGGGAGATCGCAGATCTCCAGGGCCTTGGCGATCCAGCCGTCCACGCCGCCACGGGCGATCAGCGCGTCGAGCTCCGCGCGGGCGGCCGCCTCCGCGGCCTCCTTGGCCTGCTGCTCCGCGATCCCGTCCGCGATCCGGCCGGCCTTGTCCAGCGAGGCCAGTTCCACGTCCGGGGTCGCCCCGGGGTCGGCCTCGGACGAGCCGGAGTGGTCGATGCCGGCGACCGAGTAGGCGACCGGGCTCAGGTGCGCACCGGTGAGCGGGACGTCCGCCGGGTCGACCTGCAGGGCCTCGGAGTTCGCGGCCAGCTGCGTGGCGGCCGTGGAGGTCTCCGCGGCGTCGGCGATCGCCGGGGCACCGGTGGAGGTGACGGCCGCGAACGTGCCCGTCGACAGGACGCCGAACGCGGCGCCGACGGCAGCCGTCGTGGACGCGACGGTGCGCCGGGGGGCGACGCGACCGGGGGCGGTCGCGTGCCTGGCGGCGTGCCTCGCGGGGACCCGGTGGGGAGCCGGGTCTCCGGTGACACGCCGGCCGCCTGGGGAGCGGTGGCCAGCCAAGGTGTTGAGCCTTTCGCGTTCTCTGCACGTCACGGACCGCCTCGGGCGACCCGGGTCGGGGGTCCCGGGGAGCCGGTCGGGGACTCCGGCTCCACTGTCGCTCGTGATCGGACCGTGATGACTGCCCGGGACACTACGGATGGTGAACCCCCGGACACAACCCCCGGGGGCTGCCTGTCGCCGCTGCTCCGCGGCCGTTCGTCGCGCCGTCCACCGGCAAGGTGTTCTGCGTCTCCTGCGGTGAACGGTCACCGGGCGCGACCGGACGCTACCGGCGCGTAGGGTGGACGTGAATCGAGCTTCAGCTTCTGGGAGGCCCCGTGCACGCGAAGGACCTGCTGACCATCGGGGAGGTCGTCACCCGCAGCGGCTTCCCGCACTCGGCGCTCCGGTTCTACGAGCGCGAGGGGCTCGTGAGCGCCACCCGGACGTCGGGCGGTCAGCGGCGCTACGAGCGGGGCGTGCTCCGCCGGCTCGCGTTCATCCGGGCCGCCCGCTCCATCGGCATCGGGCTCGACGACGTCCGCGCCGCCCTCGACGAGCTCCCCGCCGACCACACGCCGACCAAGACCGACTGGACGCGGCTGTCCAAGACCTGGCGGGGCCGGCTCGACGAGCAGATCGACGCCCTCGTCGCGCTGCGGGACGGGCTCGACTCCTGCATCGGCTGCGGCTGCCTCTCCCTCGCCCGCTGCCGGCTGATGAACCCGGAGGACCGCGCCGCCTCCGCGGGCGACGGCGCCCGCATGCTCCCCGCCGCCCTCCGCCGCGGCCCCACCCCCTGACGCCCGCGAGCCCGCGACCCGCGCCCCGGCCCGCGAGTCGGCAGTTCCGGCACCGCGAGTCGGCAGTTCTGGCACCGCGAGTCGGCAGTTCTGGCACCGCGAGTCGGGAGTTCCGGCACCGCGAGTCGGGAGTTCTGGCACCGCGAGTCGCGCTCTGGCCTCCCGCGAGTCGCGCCGGGTCTCAGCCCGCCATCCGCTCGGCGCGGAGGGCGGAGCGGCGCACCTTGCCCGTGTCCTCGCGGAGCGGGTGGTCCACCCGCTCGATCGTCGCGGGCACCTTCTGCCGGGCCAGTCGCCCCGCGACGTGTGCGCGCAGCTCGTCGTCGGTGACGGTCGAGCCGGGATCGAGCTGGACGATCGCGTGCACCCGCGAGCCCAGGTCGTCGTCGGGCAGCCCGATCACGCACGACGACAGCACGGCCGGGTGCGCGTCGAGGGCGGCCTCCACCTCGGCCGGGTACACGTTGGACCCGCCGACGAGGATCATGTCGCTGCGCCGGTCGGCGAGGTACAGGTAGCCCTCGGCGTCCATCCGGCCCATGTCGCCGAGCGACTCCCAGCCGTCGCGGCCCCGCGCGACCGCGCCGAGGTACCGGTACGGCGACTCGGGCACCTTCATCCACACCTCGCCGACCTCGCCGACGGGCAGCGGCCGCCCCTCCTCGTCGCCGATCCGCATCTCGCCGGACACCACCTGCCCGACCGAGCCCGGGTGGGCCAGCCACTCCACGCCGTCGATCATGCAGCTGGCCTGCGACTCGGTGCCCGCGTACAGCTCGAGCACGGTCTCCGGCCCGAACCACTCGAGGCACCCGCGCTTGACGTGCTCCGGGCACGGCGCCCCGACGTGCAGCAACGTGCGCACCGACGACACGTCGGCGGCGGTCCGCACCTCCTCCGGCAGCCGCAGCAGCCGGCCCATCAGGGTCGGCACGGCGTAGAGCCAGGTCACGCGGTGCCGGTCGACGGCCTCGAGCACGGTGGCGCCGTCGAAGTGGTCGAGCACCACCACCGTGCCCCCGCGCAGCAGGCTGATCAGCGAGAACATGAACGGCGCGTTGTGGTAGAGCGGCGCGGTCACGGCGAAGACCTCGCCGTCGCCCTCGAGGCGCAGCCGTTCGGCCGCCTGCGTGACGACCCCGTACCGGCCCTCGTTCCCGGCCAGGATGATCTTCGGTCGCCCGGTGCTCCCGCCCGAGGTCGGCGCCTTCCAGCTCGGCGGCACCGCGGGCGGCAGCGGGCCGGGGCCGAGGGTGGGGTCGGGCGCCCAGTCGGCGGGCAGCGAGGGGCGCCCGTCCGGCGTCGGCAGCCCGACGACGACGGGCGGGTCGGCGATCTCGATCAACGCCTCGAGCTCGGCGGGCGGCAGCTTCGCCGAGACCGGCTGCGGGATCGCGCCGAGCTTCCACGCCCCGACGACGGCGGCGTAGAAGGCCGCGCCGTTCGGTAGCCCGATGGTGACCAGCGACCCCTCGCGCACCCCGAGCGCGGCGAGCTCCCGGGCGGCCCGGCCGGAGCCGGCGGCGAGCTCGGCGCGGGTGGTGGTGCCGGCGGGATGGAGGAGGGCGATCGCGTCGGAGTCCTGCTCCGCGAGCAGGTCGATCGTGCGGCCGAGTGGGGTCTCGTCGGGGATCACCACCCGATCCTGCGCCTTCGCGGCGATGATGCACATGCCTCCTCCGCTCGGAGGTGGTGCTGGCCTCCCCGACCCGGGCCCTCCGCCGGCGAAGACTTCCCGGTATGCGACTCGTGCCCGCCGCCCTCTCCGCCGCCGTGCTCGGTGCCGTGCTCGCGACCAGCGCGTGCGGCGCGGCCTCCGCCGATCCCCGCGTCGACGCGCCGGCCCCGACCGTCCAGGCGGTGCCGGCGGCCCAGCCGGCCCCGGCGGCCGCCCGGGAGGTCCTGCCGCAGCGGGAGGCGGCCGCGCCGCCGCGCCCCGTGTCGTCGGGCGGCGCGTCGCGGGCCCCGGTCTCCGACCCCGGCATGGACGCCGCCGCCGACGGCCTGCGCCCCTTCCTGCTCACCCCCGCGGAGATCGGCCCGCAGTTCACGGCGGGGGAGGAGCCGCGGCCGGACCCGGCGACCCCCGCGTTGTGCGGCGGGCCGGGCGTCGTCGCGCAGTTCCCGTTCGCCGTGCGGGTCGGCACCGCCGCGGAGAGCACGAACGGCCTGGTCCAGGAGACCGTCAGCGTCTACGGCGACGAGGCGGGCGCCGCCGAGGCCTACCGCGCGTCGGTCGCGGGCATGTCCTGCTCGGAGGACCACGTGGACGGGCGACCGGCCGTGATCGCGCCCGCCGAGGACCTGCGCGCCGACCTGGGCCACGACGAGGCGACCGGCTGGCAGATCGGCGGCGAGGGCTTCGACGTCGTCATGATCTCGGTCCGCGAGGGCGAGGTCGTCATGAACTTCACCGTGCTCGCCCCCGAGGACGGGCTGCCCGCGCTGCCGGACCCGCTCACGGTCGCCCGGGCGGGCACGCAGAAGCTGCTGGGGTGAGACGCCGGTCACCCGCGATGCGGAGGAACCGCCGTTACCGTGGGGTGGTGACCGACGCCCCCGCCGTGCCGACCACCTCCGCCGACCGCTGGCTGCGCTTCGAGGGCCTCGACAACATCCGCGACGTCGGCGGCCTGCCGCTCGTCGACGGCGGGCACACCCGCACCGGCGTGCTGCTGCGCAGCGAGTCGCTCGACCACGTGACACCGGGCGACGTCCGGCAGCTCGTCGACGGCCTCGGCCTGCGGCTGATCCTCGACCTGCGGACCGACCGCGAGATCGCCGAGCACGGCGAGACCGAGCTCGCCCGCGCCGGCGTCGAGACCGTGCAGTTCACGTTCATCCCCGAGTCCGGGCGGGAGCTGCCCGAGGTGGGCGACGACGTCCACCCCATGGTCGCGAACTACCTCGGCTACCTGCGCGACCGCGGACCGAACGTCGTCGGCGCCGTCCGCCGGCTCGCGACCACGGACGGGACCGCGCTGGTGCACTGCGCCGCGGGCAAGGACCGCACCGGGACCCTGGTGGCGATGGTGCTCGACGCCGTCGGGGTCGAGCGGGAGGCCGTCGTCGAGGACTACGCCCTGTCCGCCACGAAGATCGAGGCGATGTTCCGGCGCTGGACCTCCCTGTCCGGGGAGGAGATGCCCGGGCCGGACGAGATCGACCGGCACAGCCCGCGCGCGGTCGCGATGGAGCAGGTGCTGGCCACGCTCGACGAGCGTGACGGCGGTGCGGTCGGCTGGCTGCAGGCCAACGGCCTCACGGACGACGAGCTCACCGCCCTGCGCAACCGGCTGGTCTAGGGGAGCTCCTCGATCGGGACCGCGCCGTCGAGCTTGCGGAGGGCGCCGGGGTCGCCGGTGACGGCCGGCCAGCCC
The DNA here is from genome assembly GCF_040648315.1 of Pseudonocardia sp. NPDC049154. Taxonomy (NCBI): domain Bacteria; kingdom Bacillati; phylum Actinomycetota; class Actinomycetes; order Pseudonocardiales; family Pseudonocardiaceae; genus Pseudonocardia; species Pseudonocardia sp. NPDC049154. Next base: position 14,256 of record NZ_JBEZDN010000040.1, on the reverse strand, counting down.
CGGTGCCGGGCGGTGGTGACGACCTGCCCGGCCACGATGTCGTCCTGCCCCGTGGCGGCGAGCAGCAGCCCGGACTCCTGGGCCATCGCCGGGCTCAGGTCGTGGATCACGGTGTTGGGCAGGCCGAGCAGGACCTGCAGGGCGGCGTGGTGCTCGGGCTCGAGCTGCGACCACGCGCGGCCGAGCGCCGCGGACGGCACCGCGAGCACGAGGTTCTCCTCCACGGCGGCCCACACGAGGGCGCGCATGTAGACGGGCCGGCCGGTCGCGAACGCCCGGAGCGCGCTGGCGTCCAGCACTCTTCCGCCGATCATGTGCGCGCCCTTCAGCCGACGGCCACGGGAGGCACGAGCCGGAGCGACCTGCGCGCCGCGTCGAGCTCGTCCGCCGGTGGGGGACCTCCGTACAGGTCGGCCAGAGTAGCGAGCGACCGATCGCGCGACTGCCGTGCCTGCACGGCCTCCGCGACGTACGCCGACAGGCTCGCCGCACTCCCGTTGCGGACCGCCTCCCGTGCCTCCGCGACCAGTTCGGCCGGCAGGGTGACGGTCACCCGCTCGCTGCGCATACCGTCAGGCTACTGGGCGCATATCGGGCCGTCGACCGGAAGCCCCGCCGCCGAACGAGGGCGCAGCGCGGCCGATGCAGGTTACCGACGGGTATGCCAGGCTGGGCGCCGGCGCGGCGGCCGACAGGGACCGCGCCGCACCCGGTCCGCACCGCAGGAAGGTCTCGACGATGGACCTCACCTTCACCGCCGCCGAGGAGGAGTTCCGCAGCGAGCTGCGCTCCTGGCTCTCGGCGAACATCCCCGACGAGTGGCGCCGCCCGGGCTTCTGGGAGTCGCTGCCGGACGACGAGAGCTTCCGGCTGCGCCGCGACTGGGAGCGCGACAAGGCGCTCGCCGGCTTCGCGGGGATCCAGTGGCCGACCGAGTTCGGAGGCCGCGGCGGCACGCCCGGGATGAAGGCGATCTACGACGTCGAGATGGTACTGGCCGACGCGCCGCGCACGGTCAACCCGCTCGGCCTCACCTTCCTCGCGCCCACCGTCATGGCCATCGGCACGGACGCGCAGAAGAAAGAGATCATCGGCCCGATGCTGCGCAACGAGGTGATCTGGTGCCAGGGCTTCTCCGAGCCCGGCGCCGGGTCGGACCTCGCGGCGCTGTCCACCCGCGGCGTCCGCGACGGGGACGACTTCGTCGTCAACGGGCAGAAAGTCTGGACGACCAACGCCGTGCACGGCGACAAGATCTTCACCCTGGTGCGCACCGAGCCGGGCAGCCAGAAGCACCGCGGCATCTCGATGCTGCTCATCGACATGCACCAGGCCGGCGTCGACGCCCGGCCGCTCAAGCAGATGTCCGGCGCCAGCGAGTTCGGCGAGGTCTTCTTCGACGACGCCCGGGTGCCGGCCACGGACGTCCTCGGCGAGATCGGCGAAGGCTGGCGCACCGCGATGCTGCTGCTGTCCTTCGAGCGCGGCGCCTCGGGCATCTCGCAGTACACCGAGTTCCGCCGGCAGTACGACGAGATCGCCGCCGTCGCGAAGAAGCTCGGCCGCGACACGGACCCGGTGATCCGCAACAAGCTCGCCCGTGTCCTCACCGAGCTGGAGTGCCTGCGGCTGCACTCGATGCACGTGCTCACGCAGACCGAGCAGGGTCGCGACCTGGGCTTCGAGGCGTCGATGACCAAGCTGCAGTGGTCGGAGGCCTTCCAGGACCTCTGGGAGGTCTACGACGACGTCCTCGGCGAGGACGACACCCTCGAGGCGCTCGGCGACCTCGACCTGCGCCCGTTCAACGCGCAGGCGATGTGGTCCCGGTCGGTCACGATCTGGGGCGGATCGTCGCAGGTGCAGCGCAACGTCACCGCCGAGCGTGTGCTCGGCCTGCCCCGGTAGGAGCCCGGCATGTTCTTCGCCCTCACCGAGGACCAGCAGGAGTTCGGCGCGGCGGTCACGACCTACCTGGCCGAGCGGTTCGACAGGGAAGCCGTGCGTCGCGTCTTCGAGGACGCCGACGGCGACGGCAACCCCGAGTCGCTGTGGAAGGCGGCCGCCGAGCAGGGCTGGCTCGCCGTCACCGTCCCCGAGGAGCACGACGGCCTGGGCCTCGGCCTGGTCGAGGCGCAGGTGATCGCGCGGGCGCTCGGCGCCGGCGTCGCGCCCGGCCCGTGGCGCGGCACCGTGCTCGCCGCCGAGGCGATCCGCCTCGCGGGGTCGGACGAGCAGAAGGCGGCCTGGCTGCCGCGGCTCGCCTCGGGGGACGCGATCGGCGCCGTCGGGCTGCGCGGCGACGCCCCCGGCGTCGTCCCCGCGGTGGAGTACGGCGTGATCGCCGACGTCGTGGTCGTCCGGACCACCGGCGGGCTCGGCCTGGCCACCGGCGCGCAGGCCACTCCGATCGGCTCCTACGACCGCACCACACGCCTGGCCACCCTGAACGTCGCCGACGTGGAGCCGCTGCCGGGCGACGCGGTCGGCCCCCTGACCGCCCGCGCGACGGTGCTGGTCGCCGCCGACCTGGTCGGGATCGCCCGCGAGGCGCTGAGCCGGACCGTCGCCTACGACCGCGAGCGGGAGCAGTTCGGCGTGCCGGTCGGGTCCTTCCAGGCGCTCAAGCACGCGCTGGCGGACATCCACGTCGGCGTGACCATGGCCGAGCACGCCGCCCTCTACGCCGCCCACGCCGTGGACGCCGGGCTCGACGACGCCGAGCTGGCCGTCGCCGTCGCCAAGGCCAAGGCGAGCGAGGTGGCCCTGCAGTCGACGGCCGCGATGATCCAGTACCACGGCGGCATCGGCTACACGTGGGAGCACGAGGCGCACTTCTTCTACAAGCGCGCCAAGCGCCTCGCCGGCCTCTACGGCGGGGTGGACCAGCACCGCGAGCGGATCGCCGCGCTCACCCTCTGACGTCCGGCGGCCCGGCGGCGCGCCCGATGGCGGCCGCCGCCGGGCCCCGGCACGATCATGGGATGCAGAGCTACCGGGCCGTCGCCGACCCGACCCGCGCCGCCGAGGCCTCCGCCGGCACGCTCGCGGCGGCCGCACCCGCGCCGTTCACGATCGACGTCCGCTTCACCGGCGGGCTCGGCGCGCGTCAGCAGGCCGCCTTCGCGGCCGCGGCGGACCGCTGGACGCGGATGATCGTCGGCGACCTCCCGGCCGTCGTCGTGGACGGCGAGACGATCGACGACGTGCTGATCCTCGCCTCGGGCGCGGACATCGACGGCCCCGGACAGGTCCTCGGCCAGGCCGGCCCCACGCAGCTGCGCCCGGTCTCCGCCGGGCTGCTCCCCGCCGTCGGGCAGATGCGGTTCGACACCGCGGACCTCGACCGGATGGAGACCGAGGGCACGCTCGACGACGTCATCACCCACGAGATGGGCCACGTCCTCGGCATCGGCACCCTCTGGTCCCGGCTCGGCCTGCTGTCGGGCGCGGGCACGGACGACCCGGTCTTCACCGGCACCGGGGCGGTCGCGGAGTGGACCGCGCTCGGCGGCAGCGGCGGGGTTCCCGTCGAGAACACGGGCGGGCCCGGCACGCGGGAGGGGCACTGGCGGGAGTCGGTCTTCGGCGACGAGCTGATGAGCGGCTTCATCGCCGAGGCCGGCAACCCGATCTCCCGCGTCTCCGTGGCCGGCCTGGGCGATCTCGGATACCTCGTGGACCTCGGGGCGGCGGAGCCCTACCGGCTGCCGGCCGGCGTGGAGGGGCTTCCCGCGATCGTCGGCAGGCCGGGACGGCGGTGCCGGGTCGGGCGCCCCACCGCGCACGTCCTGCCCGAGACGGCCCTCCGCGTCTGACCCGCCCCGCACCCCACCCACCGCGGGCGAGGTGTGGGCCGGTGTCCGCGGGGTACGCACCTCGGTTGCGCCACCGTCGTGACCGTCCGAACTCGCAGGTCGGGGGCCACTGTGGAATGCGGAACCCCTCCGCTCGTGGGACCGTAAGGGGATGCCGGCCCCACCCGCAGTCAACGCCACCGCCGCGGCCCTGCTCGGACTGCTCCACAGCGGTCCGATGACGGGCGGCCAGCTCGTCGCGGCTGCCGGCGAGCGCTTCGGTTCATTCTTCACCGTGACCCGCAGCCAGGTCTACCGCGAGCTGCCGGTGATGGCCGAGGCCGGCCTGCTGCGGCTGGGCAAGCAGGGGCCGCGGGCGTCGCAGCAGTACGTGATCACGGCGGCGGGCAAGCGGGCGTTCAAGGCGTGGCTGCACCACGGCAGCGGCGGCGACGCGCTGCGCAGCCCGCTGGTCCTGCGGCTGCTGCACGCCGGCCAGCTCACCGTGAAGCAGCGGGCCGAGCTGGTCAGCACCTCGCGCGAGGTCTACACGGCGCGGCTCGCCGAGTCCCGCGCCACCGCCCGGGGCGAGGAGGACCCGTACCGCAAGGCGGTCGCGGACTTCACCGTCGCGCACACCCGGGCGATGGTGAAGCTGCTCGACGCGATCCCGCTCGACTGACACCCCGGCGGCGCACCCGGACCCCAACCCTCCCGCCGCACCGCCCTCGCGTGCCCGCGTAGCCTGGAGCGTTGTGAACCCCGACGTGGCAGCCGACCTGAAGGACCTCGCAACCACTCTGGAGGGCATCGAGGCGGTCACCGACGTCCCCGCGCTCAAGGCGGAGATCGCGGACCTGGAGGAGCAGGCGGGCGCCCCCGACCTCTGGAACGACACCGAGGCCGCGCAGAAGGTCACCAGCCGGCTCTCGCACGCCCAGGCCGAGCTGCGCCGGGTCGAGGACCTGCGCCGCCGGCTCGACGACCTCCCCGTGCTCTACGAGCTGGCCGAGGACGAGGGGGACGAGTCCGCGATCGCCGACGCGGATCGGGACCGCACGAAGCTCCGCGAGGAGATCGCCTCGCTCGAGGTCCGGACCCTGCTGTCCGGCGAGTACGACGAGCGCGAGGCGCTGGTGACGATCCGCTCCGAGGCGGGCGGGGTCGACGCCGCGGACTTCGCCGAGATGCTCATGCGCATGTACCTGCGCTGGGCCGAGCGGCACGGCTACGGGGTGGACGTCTACGACACCTCCTACGCGGAGGAGGCGGGCATCAAGTCCGCGACCTTCCAGGTCCACGCCCCCTACGCCTACGGCACGCTGTCGATCGAGCAGGGCACGCACCGGCTGGTCCGCATCTCGCCGTTCGACAACCAGGGCCGCCGGCAGACGTCCTTCGCCGGCGTCGAGGTCACCCCGGTCGTCGAGTCGACGGACCACGTCGAGATCGACGAGAAGGACCTGCGCGTCGACGTCTACCGGTCGTCCGGGCCCGGCGGGCAGGGCGTCAACACCACGGACTCGGCGGTCCGGCTGACCCACATCCCCACCGGGATCGTGGTGTCCTGCCAGAACGAGCGCTCCCAGATCCAGAACAAGGCGACCGCGATGGTCGTGCTGCAGGCCAAGCTGCTCGCGCGCAAGCACGAGGAGGAGCGGGCGCTGATGGACTCGCTCAAGGACTCCGGCTCCAGCTGGGGCAACCAGATGCGCTCCTACGTGCTGCACCCTTACCAGATGGTCAAGGACCTGCGGACCGAGTACGAGGTCGGCAACCCGGGCGCGGTGCTCGACGGCGACATCGACGGCTTCATCGAGGCGGGCATCCGCTGGCGTCGCAACCAGCAGCTCGAGGCGGAGAACGCGTAATCGGACGAGCGGTAGCGCCGCTGCGCCGAGGGGGCCTGTCGGGTGACGGCCCGGTCATGATCCGCCGGTAACGTCCCGGCCGTGATCCGGCTGGAGCGCGTCACCAAGATGTACAAGACCTCGACGCGGCCCGCGCTGGACCGCGTCTCGGTCGAGGTGGGCAAGGGCGAGTTCGTCTTCCTCATCGGGCCGTCCGGCTCCGGGAAGTCGACCTTCCTGCGGCTCCTGCTGCGGGAGGACGTCCCGACCCGCGGCAAGATCTGGGTGACCGACCTCGACGTCGCGAAGCTCCCGCGGCGCAAGGTGCCCCGGCTGCGGCAGCGCATCGGCGTGGTGTTCCAGGACTTCCGGCTGCTCGCGAACAAGACCGTCGGCGAGAACGTCGCGTTCGCGCTCGAGGTGATCGGCAAGTCGCCGTCGACGATCCGCAAGGTCGTGCCCGAGGTGCTCGAGCTGGTCGGGCTGGAGGGCAAGGCCGACCGGATGCCCCACGAGCTCTCCGGCGGCGAGCAGCAGCGCGTGGCGATCGCCCGTGCGTTCGTGAACCGCCCGCTGGTCCTGCTGGCCGACGAGCCCACCGGCAACCTCGACCCCGACACCAGCCAGGACATCATGCTGCTGCTCGAGCGGATCAACCGCACCGGCACGACGGTCGTCATGGCGACCCACGACCACTCCATCGTCGACTCCATGCGACGGCGGGTGGTCGAGCTGGACATGGGCCGGGTCGTCCGGGACGAGGCCCACGCCGTGTACGGGGTCGGCCGCTAGTGCGCCCCGTCGACGTACTCCTCTCCGCGGAGGCGGCATGAGAACCGACTTCGTCGTCCGGGAGGTCGCCACCGGCCTGCGCCGCAACGTCACGATGACCGTGGCGATGGTGCTGACCACCGCGATCTCGCTGCTCATGGTCGGCACCGGCCTGCTCGCGGTGAAGACCATCGACGCCACCGAGGCGATCTACTCCGACCGCCTGGAGATCCGGGTCGCGCTCACCCAGGACGTGTCCACCGCGGACACGGACTGCACCCAGCCGATCTGCGCGGGCCTGCGGTCCACCCTGGAGAACTCCCCGCTGGTGGCGGGGGTGACGTACGAGAACCAGCAGGAGGCCTACGAGCGCTTCCAGGAGCTGTTCGCCGGGCAGTCGGTCGCCGAGCTCGCCCGGCCGCAGTCGCTGCCGGCCACGCTGCGGGTCAAGCTCGTCGACCAGGACGGGTCGACCGAGGCCGGCGCGGCCGCGGTGAAGCAGGCCATGGAGAACCAGGTCGGCGTGCGGACGGTGATCGACCAGCGGGACGTCGTCGCCAAGCTGTTCGACTTCCTCGGCGGCGTGCGGAACGTGACCTTCGCGCTGGCCCTGGTGCAGGCCGTCGCGGCGCTGATGCTGATCTCCAACACGGTCCAGGTCTCCGCCTACACCCGCCGCACCGAGGTGGGCGTGATGCGGCTGGTCGGCGCCACGCGCTGGTACACGCAGCTGCCGTTCCTCGTCGAGGCCGTGATCACCGGCGTGATCGGCGCGGTGCTCGCGGGCGTCGGGCTGCTCGTCGGGAAGATCGCCTTCATCGACTCCCTGCTGGCCGGGATCGCGCAGAACGGCGTGATCCCGCCCGTCACGCTCGCCGACGTCCTGACGGTCTCGGTGTACCTGGTCCCGATCGGCGCCGTCATCGCGGGGATCACCGGGTACGTCACGCTCCGTCTCTATGTGAAGGTGTGACGGGACGACCTCCGCGTAGGCTGGAGGGGTGAAGGAGAAAGGCCGCAAGGTGATCGCGCAGAACCGGCGCGCGCGTCACGACTACGCGGTGCTCGAGGAGTTCGAGGCCGGTGTGGCGCTCATGGGCACCGAGGTGAAGAGCCTGCGGCTGGGCCGGGCCTCCCTGGTCGACGCGTACGCCACGGTCGACGAGGGCGAGGTGTGGCTGCGCGGCCTGCACATCCCCGAGTACACGCACGGCAGCTGGACCAACCACGAGCCGCGGCGCACCCGCAAGCTGCTGCTGCACAAGTACGAGATCGAGCGGCTGATCGGCAAGATCCGCGAGGGCGGGCTGACGCTCGTCCCGATGTCGCTGTACTTCAGCGACGGCAAGGTCAAGTGCGAGCTCGCGCTGGCCCGCGGCAAGAAGAGCTACGACAAGCGGCAGGACCTGGCGAAGAAGGACGCCGAGCGGGACATGGCCCGGGCCATCGGCCGCGCCGCGAAGGGCCGGGCGAGGTCGCTCTCGTGACCCTGCCCGCCCTGCCCGAGCCCCCGTCGTCGGACGACGACATCCCCCGCTGGATCGCCGACCTCGGCCTGCCCGGGCTCGTCGACATCCACGTGCACTTCCTGCCCGAGCGGGTCCTGCGCAAGGTGTGGGCCTACTTCGACCAGGCCCGCACGCACTACGGCAGGGACTGGCCGATCCAGTACCGCACCCCCGAGCCCGAGCGGGTCGCCACGCTGGAGAAGCTCGGCGTGCTGCGGTTCGCGCCGCTGGTCTACCCGCACAAGCCCGGCATGGCGGCGTGGCTGACCGAGTGGGCGGCCGAGTTCGCCGCCGCCACCCCGGCCGCGGTCCGCACGGCCACGCTCTACGCCGAGCCCGGCGTCGAGGAGTACCTGGGCGCCGCCGTCGAGGCCGGGGCCCGGGCGGTGAAGGTGCACGTCCAGGTGGGGGCGTTCGACCCCCGCGACCCCCTGCTCGACGGGGCGTGGGGCCTGCTGGCCGAGGCCGGCGTCCCGGTGATCGTGCACTGCGGGCACGGGCCCATCCCCGGTGAGCACACCGGGCTCGACGTCTTCGGCGAGGTCCTGGCCCATCACCCGCGGCTCACCGCGGTGCTCGCCCACGCCGGGATGCCGGACTTCCACGCCGCGCTGGAGCTGGTGCACCGCTACGAGAACGTGCACCTCGACACCACGATGGTCGGCACGCCCTATGCCGAGGCGTTCGCGCCGCTGCCGGCGGACTGGCCCACCCGGCTCGCCGAGATCCCCGGCCGGGTCGTCCTGGGCAGCGACTTCCCGAACATCCCGTACCCCTACGCCGAGCAGCTCCGCGCGATCGCGGGCTGGGCCGCTGCGGCCGACCGGCTCGGCGAACCCTTCCTCCGCTCGGTCCTCCACGACACGGGCACCCGCCTCCTCCGCCTCTGACCCGTGAGCGCTGACTGCCGCTAGAGGGTCAGTCAGCACTCACGACCCCCAGTGACCAGCGCGAACGCTCACGGCAGCAGGACCAGCCGGCCCCCCACCCCACCGGCGGCGAGCCGCTCGTGGGCCGCAGCGACGTCGTCGAGCGGATAGGTGCCGGCCACGGTCAGGGTCAGCTCGCCCTTGGCCGCCAGCGCGGCGAGCTCGGCCAGGCGGGCGCCGTCCGGCCGGACCTCGGCCTGCACACTGCGGATCCCGCGCTCCGCCGGCACCGGCCCGGCGACGGTCACCAGCGTGCCGCCGTCGCGCGCGGGCGCGAGCGCGGCCGCGCCGGTTCCCGCCGTGTCGAGGACGGCGTCGACACCGGAAGGCAGTGCGTCCCGGCGGACGACCTCGGCCCCGTATCCCCGCACCGCGGCCTCGTCGCGGGCCGAGGCCGTCGCGACCACCGGCAGCCCGGCGCGCACCGCGAGCTGCACCGCGAACGCGCCGACGCCACCGGCCCCGCCGATGACCAGCAGGGACGAGCCCTCCGGCGCGGCGAGGTCGTCGAGCGCCGCGGCAGCGGTGAGGGCGTTGAGTGGCAGGGTCGCGGCCGCCGCGACCTCGACGCCCTCGGGCGCCGGCGCCACGTCCGCCGCCGGCACCACGACCTTCTCCGCCTGCGCCCCGACCGGCACGGCGAAGGCCGGGAGCATCGTGATCACGGCGTCGCCCGGCCGCAGCCCCTCCACCCCGGCGCCGACGGCGTCGATCCTCCCGGCGACGTCCCAGCCCAGCCCCCGCGCGAACGCCCCCTCGGGCGCCGGCGACAGCCCGGCCTGCACCGTCCACCCGGCCCGGGTGGCCAGGTCGACGGGGTTGACCGCGGCGGCCTCGACCGCGATCCGCACCTCGCCCGGCCCCGGTTCGGGCTCGGGTACCTCCGCGACCTCGAGCACCTCGGGGCCGCCGAACTCCCGGAACACCACTGCACGCATGTCGCTCACTCCTCGTCGTCGTGCTTCCGGAACTCACGCTAGGAGCGTTACTACCCAGCGGGTAGTAGTTACCTGGAAGTGCGTAGGAGAGCCGGAGGAGAGCCATGGCGACCACGACCGCGGCCCAGCGTCGCGAGGCCGACCGCGCGGCCTACGACGCCTTCCTCGCCGCCTGCCCCTCGCGGATGGTGCTGGACCGGATCAGCGACAAGTGGGTCGGGCTGCTGCTCGCCGCGCTGGCCGACGGCCCGAAGCGGTACTCCGAGCTCGGCAGGCGCGTCGCCGGCGTCAGCCCGAAGATGCTCACCCAGACCCTGCGCGGCCTCGAGCGCGACGGGCTCGTGGAGCGCGAGGTGACCGCGGCCGTGCCCGTGCGGGTAGACTACCGGCTCACGCCGCTCGGCGCCGGGCTCCACCGGGCGGTGCTGCACGTCAAGGAGTGGGCGGAGGCGCACGTCGACGAGGTGCTCGCCGCGCGTGATCGGTACGACGCCCGGTCCGACACCGAATCGGGATGAGTGCCGGGGTCGGGGGCGTTAGAATGAACCGACGGCCCGAGGTGCGGGTCGCGACAAGGGGGTGAACGGTCTCGACTCCTGAGGCGGACCGAGGGGAAGCGTGCCGAGGAAGACGACGATGACCTCGTTAACCATGCGTCGTAACCAAATAAGTGCCGACGAGAGTCGCACTGCCCAGGTTCAGGGCGCGCGCGCGGACTTCGCGCTCGCTGCCTGATCCAGTAAAGGGCTGTCGGCCCGGGGGTGTTCCCGCCCCGGTGTCCGGCATCAGCTAGGGGACTTCACCGTCCGGCCCGGTCGCCGGGGTCGGACGGGACAACCAACAGCGACTGGGATCGTCACACCGGCTCGTCCGTGAGATCGGTGGATCCGAGTAGAGACACAGCGGACTGCGCACGGAGAAGCCCTCGCAAAGCGAAGGAGGACCCGGGTTCGATTCCCGGCACCTCCACCCCTGGAGTTCAGGGCCCCGACCCGGACGGGTCGGGGCCCTGACCGTTCTCGGGGTCAGACCGTTCTCGGGGTCAGACCGTTCTCGGGGTCAGACCGTTCTCAGAGGCAGACCAGGCCCCACGGCCGGTCCCGGACCCGCGTCATCACCAGCGTCGCCCGGCGGGATCCGCGCAGCTTGAGCCGCTTGTGCAGGGCGTCGACGTCCCCGGCCAGGCCGCGGCGCCGGATGTCCACGGCGCCGACGTCGAGCTCGCGCAGCCGGCGGGGGAGCCGCTTCTGGTCCCACGGCCCGGAGTCGATCACCTCGAGCGTGCGGGCGAACGGCGTCGCGACCGGCTCGTCGGCCGACAGGAAGGCGATCCGGTCGTCGATCTTCCACGTCCCGGTGCGCCGGGCGAGCTCCTCGACGGCACCGGCCCGCGTGACGGCCGGGTTCGGGTCGAGCAGGTAGCGGCCCGGGTCGCGCACCGGGACCGGCTCGCCTGCGGCCGCGACGAGCGTGTCGCCGGAGGGCAGGACGGTCGCCCGGGCCCGCGTCGTCGCGAGGGCGGGGGACCAGGCCACGGCCTCCTTGAGGTCCCGGTCCACCGCCACGAACTCCAGCTCCCACCCCGCGGGGACGACGTCGTGGTCGAGGCCCGGGGCGGCCTTGATCCCGATCGCGGGGACCGGCAGGCCGACGCACCAGTCGAGCGGCGGCTCGCTGTCGCCGGTCCGCATCCGGCCGCGCGCCGAGCGCCGGGCCGGGTCCACGAACACCGCGTCGACGCCGGTCAGGTCGACCTCCCGGACGTCCGCGAGCAGGGTGTGTGCCTCGCCGCCGTACACCGCGGCGTTGTGGCGGGCCATCCACAGGTGCACGGGGTCGCGGTCGACGGCCAGGACGTCCCGGCCGGGGGCGAGGGCGAGCAGGTCGCCGCCGATGCCGCAGCAGAGGTCGGCGAGGCGGCGCGCCGAGGCGAACCGGGACGCCCGGTGTCGCGCCACGATCTCCGGCGACGCCTGCTCCCAGCCCGCGCGCGTCAGGAACATCGCGCTCGCCCGGTCGAACTTCCCCTCGGCCCGCTCGCGCAGCTGCGCCTGGGTGAGGGCCTCCGCGACCAGCGGCGCGGGGTACGTGCGGCGCAGTGCGGTCCCGAGCCGGAGGGCGGCGTCGTCGGTGAGCGGGCGCCCGTCGAGCCCGGCCGCGATCGCCGCGAAGAGCTCCGCGCCCGTCGGTCCCGCCAGTTCGTGCAGGCGAGCCAGCACCTCGTCCGTGTCCACCGCCGGGAGAGGCTACCGACATCGGCGTGCACGCCCCTTCCCGTCACCTGGTGACGATCCCGGCCCTTCACCCGATCGCGTAGCGTTGCCAACGATCGGGACGGAAGGGGCGACGTGGCCACGACGAGGGACGCCGTGCCGGCGCGCACACGGGTGCGCATGCCGCGGGAGATCTGGGTACTGGTCGTGGCGGCGTTCGTGGTCGCGATCGGCTTCGGCATCGTGGCGCCGGCGTTGCCGGCCTTCGCCCGCACGTTCGACGTCGGGGTGGCAGCCGCCTCCGCGGTGATCAGCCTGTTCGCGGCGTTCCGGCTCGCCTTCGCCCCGGTGAGCGGGCGCTTGGTCGGCCGGTTCGGTGAGCTGCGCGTCTACACCGTCGGGCTGGTGATCGCCGCGGCCTCGGTGGGGGCGACGGCGGCCGCGCAGAGCTACTGGCAGCTGCTTCTGTTCCGGGGCGTCGGCGGCATCGGTTCCACCATGTTCACCGTCTCGGCGATCTCGCTGCTGGTGCGGCTCGCGCCGCCCGAGGCTCGCGGCCGGGCGACGGGCATGTGGGCCACGGGCTTCCTGCTGGGCAACATCGCGGGGCCGCTGGCCGGCGGCGGCCTGATCGCGGTGAGCCTGCGCGCGCCGTTCCTTGTGTACGCGGCGGCGCTGCTGTGCGCGATGCTGGTCTCGGTCCCGCTGCTGCGGGGGCGGACGGGCGATCGCGCCGGGACCGATCCCGCCGAGGCCCCCGCCACCTTCCCGACGGCGATCCGGCACCCCGCCTACCGCGCGGCGCTGGTGGCGAGCTTCGCCAACGGCTGGACCGTGTTCGGGGTCCGCGTGGCGCTGGTGCCGCTGTTCGTGGTCGAGGCGCTCCGTCAGAGCGAGACGTGGGCCGGGTTCGCGCTCGCCGTCTTCGCGGCCGGCAACGCCGCGACCCTCCTGATCTCCGGCCGGCTCGCCGACCGCCGCGGCCGCAAGCCCCCGGTGCTGGCGGGTCTCGTGGTCTCCGCGATCGCGACGGGCCTGCTCGGATTCGCGCCGTCGTCCGGGCTGTTCCTGGCGTTGTCGCTGGTCGCAGGGGTCGGCAGCGGGCTGGTCAACCCGCCGATCACCGCCGCGGTCGCCGACGTGATCGGCAGCCGGGCCCGCGGCGGCACGGTGCTGGCGGGCTTCCAGATGGCCGCCGACGTCGGCGCCATCGTCGGGCCGCTGGCCGCCGGTGCGGTGGCCCAGGCGGCCGGCTTCGGGCTCGCCTTCGCCCTCACCGGCGTGGTTTCGGTGATCGCGCTGGGCTTCTGGCTCCGCGCGCCCGAGACGCTCCCGCGCCCGCACGACCACTGCGACGCCACCGCCGAGACGGTCGCGGGGGAGCGCGCCGTCGGGGCGGAGTGACGGGCGTGGCTCAGCGGGCCGCGAGGTAGGCCGGCCAGCTGCCGTGCGCGGTGACGTCCCGGGCCGTCCCGGCGGCCCAGCCCTCGCACACGATCCCGGCCACGGACCGGCCGTCGGCCAGCACGAGCGTGCCGACGGCCAGCGGCGCGGGCAGGGCGACGGCGAGCCGGCCGACCGAGGGGACGGGCAGCCGGAACAGCTCGACCTCCACCTCCGCGCCTCCGTCGGCGACCCGGACCAGCCCGCCGCGCAGGACCTCCTCCCCGGGCAGCGCCAGCAGCCGGTACACCGGGGCGGTGTGGCCGACCCCGGCGAACCGGCCCCCGAGGGCCAGCAGTTCGGGGTGCAACGGCTGGCCCCGCCGGTGGGCGGCGACGACCGCGAGAAGAACCGTGCTCACCGCGGCACCTCGGACACGTGCGCCGCGACGATCCGCCAGCCCCCGTGGCCGTCGAGATCCGGGAACCTGACCCAGGTCTGCGTCTGCCGGCCCTCGGTCGCGCCGCCCGGATAGCCGAACAGCGTGCTGACCACGGCCGACGCGTCGCCGGTCGCGAGCACGACGGTCTCCGCCAGCGTCCGGCCCGCCGGGACACCGGGGTTCGCCCGCCGCCACGCCGCGATCTCGTCCGCGCCGTGCTGCCGGTCGGCCACGCCGTAGCGGACGCAGCGCGGGTCGGCCCAGAACAGCGCGGTCAGGGTGGCGACGTCGCCCTCCCGCAGGGCCCGTTCGTAGCGCTCGAACACCGCGCGGACCTCGGCCACCACCTCCGGCGCGTCGATCCGGGACCCGGCCCCCGGTGCGGCGGGGACGCCCCCGCGGCGGACCCCACCCGTGCGGCGGGC
>NZ_JBEZDN010000039.1:0-59719 GCF_040648315.1 Pseudonocardia sp. NPDC049154 | reverse complement strand
CCGACTGCCCCTCTAGGGGCAGTCGGCACTCACGGGGTCAGGAGGCCAGCCAGTCCAGGGCGACGGCCGCGGTCCAGGACTGCATGGCCGAGCCGAGGGCCTCGCCGGTCATCGGGTCGAAGTACTCCGCGAAGCCGACGTGGCGCAGGGACTCGAGCGAGGCCTCACGCAGGGCGGCGGCGCGGGCGGTGTCGCCCCCGTCGCGCAGGCCCTTCCAGTACAGCCAGTTGACGATCGGCCAGACCGGGCCGCGCCAGTAGTTGCGCGGGTCGAAGCACTCCTCGCAGGGGCTGGTGCTCGGCAGCATCGCCCAGCGCAGGTCCGGGTGGCCGGCGAAGTCCTCGGAGTCGAACAGCGCCCGGGCCCGGGCGCGCCGCGCGGTCGGGGCACCGGCGTCGAGCAGCGGGGACATGCCGGCGAAGGTCGCGACCTCGATCGGCGCCTCCGTCCCGAGGTCGACGTCGTAGGCCATCCCGCTCGCGGGGTCGGTCGCCGCCGCCACGCCGGCGCGGGCCCGGTCGATCCAGCCCTGGATCCTGGCGCGCTGGGTCTGGGTGGCCCCCACGACGTCCGCGATCTCCAGCAGCGCCCGGTTCGCCATGAGCAGCACCGAGGTGAAGAAGACGTCCTTGACCAGGAACGGGTAGCGCTCGTGGATCACGGCGTCGTCGTAGCGGTACCGCTTGAGCAGTTCGAGCAGCCAGAGGAAGCGGTCGTAGTGCGCGTCGGTCGGCCGCTGCCCGGCGTCGGCGACGTGCTGGACGTCCCGGCGGGTGTAGGCCGGGACCTCGCCGACCTCGAGCCGGCCCAGCACGCCGTCCCAGCGCGGGGAGTTGTCGATGCCCTCCCACGGGTGGTAGGTCGTGACCAGGCCCGACGCCGACGGGTCGCGGTTCTCGGCCAGGTACCGGTGCCAGGCGAGCAGCGTCGGGAACAGCGCCCGCAGCCGGTTCCGGACGTCCTCCTCGGCCTCGGTCCCGAGCGCGACCTCCCAGATCCGGGCCACCGCGATCGCGTGCACCGGCGGCTGGCAGATGCCGCTGGTCTCGGCGACGCCCACCGGCGCCTCCGGCGACACCTCGACGGCCCAGCGCGCGGGGTCCGGGAAGTACGACTCCGGCCCGGCGAGCGGGTTGAAGACGATCTGCGGCACCATCCCGTTGCGCCACTGCGCCTCGAACAGCCGCTCCTGCTCGGTCATCGCCCGGCGCACGTCGACCTGGGCCCAGCCGATCGACACGAACGCGCTGTCCCAGCTCCACTGGTGCGGGTAGAGCAGCGGAGCCGCCTTGGTCCACCCGCCCATGTCGTTCGTCCGCAGCACCTCGGCGGCGTGGGCACCGAGCCCGACCTCGGTGAGGGCGGTGCCGTAGGCGGCGTGGACCGCCGCGCTCGACATCCCGGAAGCGGGGGGAGCGGTGGCGGGAGCGGTCGGATGATTGCCGGTGTCGGACTCCGTGCTCACGGGATGTGCTTCCTTCCGGCGTATTCGCACGCCTGATCGGTATCAGCGGTACTTAACTTCAGAGTAACAACGGGTATCGGACCGCTCAATACCTCGCCGCTCGCTTCATCGGGGTCGCCGCAGAGGCGTTACGCCGTCCGGGTCACCGGTCCGGGTGGTCAACGAGCAGGACGGCGTCACGATGCGTGGACCAGCGGCGGGGATCGGTCCACGCCGGAAGGGACGCTCGTTTCCCCCGTATTCGGATCACGATTCGGGCGCGTTACGCCCGCTCCCGCACAATCCGGTGTGGACACCGGGCGGAAAGGCGCTCAGCCGCTGCTCACGTCGGCGCCGGCGCGGTCGTCCCGTCGAGGGCGCGCTCGCTCGCCGGGTCGAACCAGCGCACCCGCTCGGGGGGGCACGCGCAGCCACAGCCGGGTGTCGTCGCCGGCCGGGAAATCGGTCGGCGTGAGAAGCTTCACGCTCTCCTCCCCCACCGTCACGGACACGAGCAGCTGCGACCCGAGCGGCTCGACGAGCCGGACGCGGGCGGGCAGCGCCCCGGGGACCTCGGTCGTGGAGGCCTCGATGTTCTCGGCCCGGATCCCGGCCCACACCTCGTCGCCGACGTGGCCGGCGATCTCCTCGGGCACGGCGAAGGGCTCGCCGGCCGCGGTCCCCCCGCCCTCCGCGCGGCGCACCGGGAGCAGGTTCATGGGCGGGGTCCCGAGGAAGCCGCCGACGAAGCGGGTCGCCGGCCGGTCGTAGACCTCCATCGGCGTGCCGCACTGCACGATCTCGCCGGCACGCATCACCGCGACCCGGTCGCCCAGCGAGAGCGCCTCGACCTGGTCGTGGGTGACGTAGACGATCGTGGTGTTCAGCTCCTTGGCCAGCGCCTTGAGGTCGGAGCGGAAGCTCAGCCGGAGCAGGGCGTCGAGGTTCGACAGCGGCTCGTCCATCAGCAGCACGCTCGGCCGGACGGCGACGGCCCGCGCCACGGCGACCCGCTGACGCTGCCCGCCGGACAGGGCGGACGGGTAGCGGTCGAGGACGTCGTCGAGCCGGACGAGGCCCGCGGCGTACTCCACGGCCTCGGCGATCTCCTGTGCCGGCGCCGTGCGCATGGCGAGCCCGAAGCCGATGTTCTCGGCCACGGTGAGGTGCGGGAACACGGCGTAGCCCTGGAAGACCATGGCGATGTCGCGGCGCCGCGGCGGCAGCGCGGTGACGTCCCGGTCGCCCAGGTGGACGGTGCCGGCGTCGGCCTGCTCGAGGCCGGCGATCGTGCGGAGCAGGGTCGTCTTGCCGCAGCCGGACGGGCCGAGGAGCACGAAGAACTCGCCGTCCCGGACGGTCACGGAGACGTCGTCGACGGCGGGGGCGGCATGCCGCGTGTACCGCTTCGTGATCCCGGTGAGCCGGATGTCGGACAACGGATGCTCCTCTACCGCAGCGTCGGGTCGCCGCCGACACCGAGCAGCCGGCGCCGGATCAGCACGATGAACAGGAAGGCCGGGGCCAGCAGGAACAGCGCGCCGGCGTAGCGGAAGGGCAGCGGCGCCTGGGTCAGGCCGGTGAGCACGAAGACCGGCAGTGTGGGCTGCTGGAGGGTGAGGATGGAGGCGGCGAAGACCTCGTTGTAGCTGAGCAGCACGGCGAAGGTCGCGGCCGCGGCCAGCCCGGGCGCGGCGTTGGGCACCACGGCCCGCCGGAAGGCGCCGAACCGGCTGCAGCCGAAGACCTGGGCGGCCTCCTCCAGGTCCACGGGCACCCCGGCGAACACCGCGCTCACCATCAGCACCACGAAGGGCAGCGCCAGCGCCGTGTGCATCAGCGCGACGCCCCAGACGCTGTCGTAGATCCCCCACTGCAGGAAGAACACGGCCAGCGGGATGGACAGGACGACCACCGGAAAGGCGCGGGTGGACAGCACGGCCAGCCGGTAGGCGTCCGCCCCGGGGAAGACGAACCGGGCCAGCGCGTAGCCGGCGGGGGCGGCGAGGAGCAGGGTGACCACGCCGGTGAGCACCGCGACGATCACGCTGGACAGCAGCGCCTGCGGCACGCCCGCCGAGGTCACGAAGAACCGCATCGACTCCAGTGACCAGTCCGGCCAGGCGGCGAGCGGGTAGCCGTAGACGGCGTCGGCCGTGTTGAACGCCCCGACGACCACGAACCAGATCGGCACGAGGATCCAGCCCGCGAGCAGGACCGCCCCGCCGTAGCCGACGACGCGCCGCGCCGTCACTCGCCGCGCTCCTTCCGGGTGGGTAGCGCGACCAGGACGATCCCGACGGCCACCAGCGAGACGAGCAGGATGACCAGGCCGTACGCCGAGGCGAGGTGCGCGTCCTGGTACTCGGTGTAGGCGCGGTTGGCCTGGGTGGCGAGGACGTCCGTGCCCGTGCCGCCCAGCGCGATCACGGTGGCGAACACCTCGAACGCCAGCACCGTCCGCACGATGAGTGCCGTCCGGATGGTCGGGCGCATCATCGGCAGCACCACGTGCCGCATGCGCTGCCAGGGCCCGGCGTGGAAGACGTCGGCGGCCTCCAGGTAGTCCCGCGGGATGGCGCGCAGCCCGCCGACCAGGATGATCACGATCAGCGAGGTGGAGCGCCACGCCTCGGCGACCACGATCGTGCCGATCACCCGCCACGGCTCGCGGTAGTCCAGCCAGATCACGGGCCGGTCGATCAGCCCGACGGACTGCAGCACGGTGTTGAGCCAGCCCTGCTCGACGAAGATCGAGTACCAGAGGATGCCGGCCCCGAGCTCGCTGACGCCGAGCGGCAGCAGGAACACGTAGAGCCAGAAGCCCGAGGCCCGCAGCCGCGAGGTGATCACCATCGACATCGCCATGGCCAGCGCGAACTGCAGCGGCAGCAGCACCACGAGCAGGATCACGGTGGTCCACACGGCGGGCCAGAAGCGGTCGTCGCCGAGCATCGCCCGGATCGACCCGAGCCCCCCTCCCCCGTCGTGCTGGTGAACGCGAGCCCGAACGCCTGGATCATCGGGGACGCGAAGAAGATCAGCAGGTAGGCGACGCTCGGGGCGAGCAGCAGGTACGGCAGCCGGCGCTGCAGCCCGCCGCGGCGGTCCGCCGCCAGGACCGGTGCCTCGGTCACCGCCTCAGCCAACGCGACACACCCCCTCGCCGACCGGGTCGGGCGCCCAGCACGCGGCCTTCGCGGTGTCGAGCACGCCCTGCAGCGCGGCGGCCTGGGTGGCGAGCGCGCCCCGGACGTCGCCGCCGTCGAGCCCGATCGAGCGGAACGCGTCCGTGAACACCTTGTCGTAGGTCCCGCTCTGCCCGCCGAGCCCGACCGCGAGCGAGGACGCCACCGCCCCGGGGGTGCCGACCATCCGCTGCAGGGTCTCCGCCTCCTGTCCGACGCCCGGCGGCAGCCCGCCCGGGATCGTCGCCAGGTCCTGCGGCGGGAACCACGCCACGGTCCGCAGCGTGGTGGAGACCCGCGCGGGATCGGTGAGGTGCCGGAGAGCAGCGGTTCCTGCATGAAGCCGTAGGTCACGGACTGCGGGTTCGCGGTGCCCCAGACCGCGCGAGCCACTCCCACATGGCGACGGCCTCGGCGCTCGCGAAGGTGGTGTTCACCCCGCCGGTGAAGCTCGGGTAGGCGTAGCCCTGCAGGAACCGCTTGAGCAGACCGTTCTCGCCGGCGGGCAGCCCGAACCGCGGCGAACCGGTGGCCTGCTGGATCGCGCGCGTCCAGTCCAGCAGCTGGCTGTAGGTGAGCACCTGCAGGTCGGCGCCGGCGGGCAGGAACTCCAGCGCCTCGCGGCGAGCGGCCATGATGTAGCTCGCCGAGATCCACGGCACGAACGCGTACCGGCCGTCGATGCGGGCGAGGTCGAGGTACTGGCGGGTGAAGCCGCGGTCGCCGAACTGCTCGACCACGTCCGTCATGTCCCGGAGCAGGCCCTCCTTCGCCAGCGTGGCGAACTCGCCGTGCAGGGCTCCGAGCAGGCCGATGCTCGAGGAGCCGGCGCGGGCGTCGGCCCGGACCCGGTCGAACATCGTGGTGGCCGAGCTGTCGCTGACGAACTGCACCTCCCGCGGGAACCCGGCGAGGATCTGCCGCCGGACGGCCTCGGCCTCCTCGGTGGTCGCCAGCTGTGTCGAGTAGAAGACCAGCCCGTCCGAACCCTGCGAGCCGGGGGCGCCGGTGGTGTCCAGGGCGCACCCACCGAGCAGGCCGGCCGCCGCGGCACCGAGCCCGAATCGCAGCACCTCGCGCCGCGACACCCGCATGCCGGCCTCCCCCTCGTCAGCGGGGGAACACTATCCAGACAGGACCGATCACGCAGAGCGAGCCGCACTACGGAGCCATGACGCGTCGACACGGCCGCCGAGAACGCGTGAGGGAACCATAATGCGTACGAAAGCGGGTCGAGAGCGCTTCATGGTTCCCTGACGCGATCAGACGGCCGTGGCCAGCGACAGCGCGAAGCGGCGGTCGGCGTCGGCCCACCACCGCCCGAGATCGAAACCGGCCTCGGCCAGCATCTCCCGCACGCCGGCGGGCCGGAACTTGGCCGAGATCTCGGTGCGCATCTCCTCGCCCTCGGCGAAGTCGACGTCGAGGTCCAGCTCCTCCACCCGCACCCGCATGTCCTTCTCCGCGCGCAGCCGCATCTCGATCCACTCGTTCCCGGCGTCCCAGGCCGCGACGTGCGCGAACGCCTCGGGGACGAAGTCCGCGCGCAGCTCGCGGTTGAGCACGTGCAGGACGTTGCGGTTGAACTCCGCCGTGACGCCCGCGGAGTCGTCGTAGGCGGCGAGCAGGGTGGGCTCGTCGATCACGAGGCCGGTGCCGAGCAGCAGCTGCTCGCCCGGGTCGAGCACCGAGCGGACGTGCGCGAGGAAGGCCGTGCGCTCCGCGGGCCGCAGGTTGCCGATCGTGCCGCCGAGGAAGGCGATCATGCGACGCCCGCCGGTCGGCAGCGCGGTGAGGTCCTTCGTGAAGTCGCCGACCACGCCGTGCAGCACCAGGTCGGGGTACTCGACGGCCAGCGCGTCGAGCGCCCCGCGCAGCGCGGCCTCGCTGACGTCCTGCGGGACGTACCGGCGCAGGGTGCCGGCCGCGCGGAACGCGTCGAGCAGCAGCCGGGTCTTGGCCGACGAGCCCGACCCGAGCTCGACGACCGTGTCCGCCCCGGAGGCCTCGGCGATCGCCGCGACCGACTCCTCGAGCAGGGCACGCTCGGTGCGCGTCGGGTAGTACTCGGGGAGCTCGGTGATCTCCTCGAAGAGCGCGCTGCCGCGGGCGTCGTAGAAGTACTTGGGCGGGAGCTCCTTGGGGTCGGCGGTGAGCCCGGCGCGGGCGTCGGCCCGGAGCGCGGCCTCGGCGTCGGCCGCGGTGAGATGGACGTCCAGCTCGGTCAGGCGGTTCGGCCGGGTCATGATCGTGCTCCTCGCGGTGCGTCCGGGCGGGCCCGGTCGAGCAGGGGCCTGCTCAGGGGTGGGGGGCGCGGGTCCCGCGGTCCGGGATCCCGGTGTCGGTGGGGAGGTCGGTGCTCGAGGGCCCGATCGGCCGCCGGTCCAGCCGGCCCGGCGCCGCGACGACGAGGTGCCGGTCCGGCACCGGCTCCCAGCCCGGATCGGTGTCGATCGGCTCCGACGCCACGGTGGCGGCCCGGTCCGTGACCCGCACCGACAGCGCGTGGTCCCAGGCGGTGCCCCAGATCGTGGCGCCGTCGGTGAGCAGGAGGTTGAGCCGGGAGGCCGGCGCGGCGGCCTCGACGGCGAGGACGGTGCCGGACAGCACGCGCGCCGGATCCTCCCCGGCCCGCAGCCGGTGCCGGACCAGCGCCCACAGCAGCGCCGCGTCCGTGGGTGCGTCGAGGGTCAGCAGGTCGACGACGGGCAGCCCGGCGGCCAGGTCCGCGACCGCGCCGGGCCAGCCGCGCACCACGCCGTTGTGGCTGAACAGCCAGCGGCCGTCGGCGAACGGGGCGGCCGCGGTGCTGGTGACCGGCATCCCGGTGGTCGCCGAGCGGACCGCCGCGAGCACCGCGGAGCTGCGGGTGGCCGCGGCCAGCGAGGCGAACGCGCCGTCCGACCAGATCGGCTGGTCGGAGCGGTACCGGGCCGGCTCGGGCAGGTGGCCGTTGCCGGCCGGGTCGGCCGGCGGGTACCAACCCGCGCCGAAGCCGTCCGCGTTGACCGTGCCCCCGCCGCGCATGTCGGCGGGGGCATAGGACTGGTGCAGCAGCCCGTGCGGCGGCTCCAGCAGCAGCGCGGACAGCGTCGTCGGCGGGCCCAGGTGGGCCAGGTGGCGGCACACCGGTCAGGGCAGACCGGCGGTGTCGGCCCTGTCGGCCGTGTCGGCCGTGTCGGCCGTGTCGGCCGTGTCGGCCGTGTCGGCCGTGTCGGCGGGGGTGGCGTCCCGCGCGCAGCGGAAGCCGGAGAAGATCTGCCGGCGGATCGGGTGGTCCCAGTTCCGGAAGGTCGCCCGGAGCGCCGACGGGTCCGTGCCGAACGAGCCGCCGCGCAGGACCTTGTAGTCGCCGCCGAAGAAGACCTCGGAGTACTCGCGGTACGGGAACGCCTCGAACCCCGGGTACGGGTGCCACCCCGAGTCGCACCACTCCCAGACGTCGCCGATCAGCTGCTCGACGCCCAGCGGCGACGCGCCCTCCGGCCAGGCGCCGACCGGGGCGGGCCGCAGGTGTCGCTGCCCGAGGTTGGCGTGCCGCTCGGTAGGGGCCTCGTCGCCCCACGGGTAGCGCCGGCTGCGCCCCGTCGCGGGGTCGAAACGGGCGGCCTTCTCCCATTCCGCCTCGGTGGGCAGCCGCTTACCTGCCCACCGGGCGTACGCCGCGGCCTCGTGGAAGCAGACGTGCACCACCGGCTCGTCCGCCGGCACGCGCTCGACCACGCCGAAGCGCCGCCGCCACCACTCCCCCGCGGAGTCCCGCTCCCAGAACTGCGGCGCGACCAGGCCCTCGGCGGTGCGGTGCCGCCAGCCCTCCACGCTCCACCACCGCGGGTCGGTGTACCCGCCGGCCTCGACGAACTCGAGGTACTCGCCGTTGGTCACCGGGTGGGTGTCGATCCAGAAGGCCGGCAGCGACACGGCGTGCGCCGGGCGCTCGTTGTCCAGCGCCCACGGCTCGGTGGACGTGCCCTGGGTGAAGGCGCCCGCGGGCACCAGCACCTCGCGCGCGGTGAGCCGGCGCCCCGCCGGGGGCTCGGTCGCCTGCAGCACCGGCGCCCCGGCCCGCAGCTGGTGGGTGGCCAGCATGGTCTCGTCGTGCTGCTGCTCGTGCTGCACGATCATGCCGAAGGCGAAGCCCTCGTGCTCCAGCCGGCGGCCGCGCAGCGGGCTGCGCTCCAGCGCGTCGAGCGCCTTCTCCCGCACCTCGGCGACGTACTGCCGGGCCTCGGCGGGCGTGAGCAGGGGCAGCTCGATGCGGCTGGCCCGGCTGTGCTGGAACGCGTCGTACAGCCCGTCGATCTCGGGGCGCAGCGGATCCCGGCCCCCGACGTCCCGCACGAGCCAGAGCTCCTCCTGGCTGCCGATGTGCGCGAGGTCCCAGACCAGCGGGGACATCAGCGGCGAGTGCTGCGCGACGAGGTCGCCCTCGTCGACGGCGTCGGTGAGGCCGGTGCTGCGGGTGCGGGACCGCTCGAGCAGCGCCGCGACGTGGCTGCGGAGCTGCTCCGGGGTACAGAAGGGGTCGGTCTCGGGCGTGATCGTCACGGGAGTGCTCCCTCGGTCGGGGACGGGATGATCTCGAGGGTCTCGAGGGGGGCGCCGGCGGGCGGCTCCCCGGGCAGCGGGTCGTCCGCGGGGCAGCGACCGGCGGCGACGCGGCGTTCGGTGACCTCCACCAGCCGGGCCAGCAGGCCCGGCGGCGGGTCGAGCGCGGGCAGCTCCTCGCAGGCCAGCGCGAACACCTCGACGGCGGCCGCGGCGAGGACGCGGTCCTCGAGGCCGTGCCGCGCCGCGGAGGTCCACCGCAGGCGGGCGGGGGCGCAGATCTCACGGACCCGGTCGACGACGGCGGGCCGGGCGGTGAGCGCGGCGAGCACGGCCACCGGGAGCGCCCAGTCCGCGCCCTGCTGCCCGTCGACGTACCGGACCTCGAGGAACCCGCGCGGGCGGACCGGCGGGAACAGCGTGGAGATGTGGTACTCGAGGTCGGCGACGGTCGGCCGCCGGCCGTTCAGCCGGCCCTCGACCCAGTCGGCGAAGGTCACGCCCTCCGGCGTGGTCCACTCGCCCGCGCCGCGCACGCACAGCAGCGGCGTGTCCACGACGCGTTCGGCCCAGGCGCGGGCCGGGTCGCCGTCGACGGACGGGGGCGGCGCGGTGCGGGCGGGGTCGAGCGCCAGCCAGGCGGCCAGCCGGCTGGACTTCCAGCCGGTGCGCCGCCCGTGCAGCAGCGGCGAGTTCGCGAACGCGGCCACCAGGACCGGCCCGAGGTCGTGCAGTGCCGCCCAGCGGGCGGGGAGCTCGGTGCGCTCCCCGGCGTCGAGCGCGACCTGCACCGCGGACGTGGAGCACATGCCGCTGCGACCGTGCGGCCCGAACCGGTCGAAGGCGCGCTCCATGGCGCGGTAGCGCGGGAGCTGCAGGAGCCGCCGCGCGGGCCGCACGGGGTCGCCGGCGCGGGGTTCGGGCGTGAGGCCGCGGGCGGCGAGCCGGCCGTGGAGGGCTGCGGTGTCGCCGTCGACGGCGGCGACGAGGGCGCCGAGCCCGGCAATCGGGGGGCTGGCGAGCTCGACCTGGCCGCCGGGTTCGATCGTGACGACCGAGCCGTGCGGCAGCGGGGCGGCGGGGGAACCGGGGACGAGCGGGGCGGGGGCGTGCGGGCCGAGCGCGCCGAGCAGGTCGGCGAGATCGACGGGGTGGGCGGGCCGGGCGGGGCGCAGGAGCCACTCGAGCTCCACGCCCAGGTAGTGCGGGGGGCCGTGCTTGAAGCAGACCGAGGCGACGTAGGCCTCCGCCTCCACCCGGCTGCGCAGCTCGGCGCCGGCGGCGGGCAGTTCCGACACCTGGCCCACCACGCCCGAGGCCCCGGAGGGCGGTCCGCCCTCCGGCCCCGGGACGGCGGGCACGATCCCCGCGTCTGGAAGCACGGATCGAACGCTACCCGCGGGGTCCGACACTTTCAGGTTTTGCGCGCAACGTTTACCGGGCCCGCGCGGGTCCTGCGCCACAAGACGTACGTACGGGATACTGGGCCGGTGCCCCGTGTGAGTACCGACCAGCTCGCCGCCCGGCGCCAGCACATCCTCGACGGCGCCCGGCGGTGCTTCGCCGCGCACGGGTACGAGGGGGCGACGGTCCGGCGGCTCGAGCAGAGCACCGGGCTCTCCCGCGGCGCGATCTTCCACTACTTCCGCGACAAGGACGCCCTCTTCCTCGCCCTCGCGGAGCAGGACGCCCGCCGGATGGCCGACGTCGTCGCCGAGCAGGGCCTGGTCCAGGTCATGCGGGACCTGCTGGAGACCGCCCGCGACGAGGGGACGGACGGGGTCGTCGAGACGGACGGCGCGAGCGACCGCAGCTGGCTCGGCACCCGGCTTGAGGTGTCCCGCCGGCTGCGCACCGACCCGGACTTCCGGGAGCGGTGGCAGGCGCACTCCGCCGAGCTCACCGCCGCCACCCGGGAGCGGCTCGAGCGGCAGGCCGCGGCTGGGGCCCTGCGCGACGACGTCCCGGTCCCCGTGCTGGCCCAGTACCTGGAGCTGGTCCTGGAGGGGCTGGTCTCGCACCTGGCCATGGGCCTGCCGGCCGACGCGCTCGACGGCGTCCTCGACCTCGTCGAGCAGAGCGTGCGCACCCTCCGCCGCTGAGCCTGCGGACTCGACGACGGCAGGCCCGCCGGCCCCGGAGGGGGTGTGGGGCCGGCGGGCAGGTCGGGAGCGGACGGGTCGGACGGGTCCCCCTCAGGCGGGCTCGACCTCGACGCGGGTGTCGGAGAAGGTCGGGGCGTTGCCGAGGTCGGCGAACTCCGTCGGGTTGACGGCGTTGACGGTGGCCAGCCCCTTGGCCTGCGACCGCCACTGCCCCATGGACGCCAGGACGACGCCGCGGGCCACCTCGTCGGACACCTTGACCTTGACGAGGAACTCGCCGCGCTCGTTGAAGACGCGGATCAGCGAGCCTTCGACGATCCCGCGGGTCTCCGCGTCGGCGGGGTGCACGATCGCCGACGGCTCACCCTGCACCCGCTGCTGGGCGCCGAGGTTCCCGTAGGACGAGTTGAGGAACGCGTGCGCCTTGGGCGAGACCAGGTGCAGCGGGTAGTCGCTGTGGGCGGGCGGGATGTAGTGCGGCAACGGGTCCACCTCGCCGCCGGGCTGGGCCTCGTTGCTGCCCTGCCGGAACAGCGGGAGCACGAAGTTCCCGCCCGCCGCCGCGGCGGACGCGAACTCCTGCTTGCCCGACGGCGTCGGGAAGCCGCCGATGTCGTGCGGGGCGTAGTGGTCGGCGTCGGGCAGGGTCAGCCGCGCCCACCCCGTCTTCGCCAGCGACGTCGGGGTGATCCCCTGCAGCGCGGGCGCGCCCCAGTCGTACGCCTGCTCGATCAGCTCCTCGTCGGTCATCCCGAAGCACTCGTCGTCGAACCCCATCGCGGCGGCCAGCCGCCGGAACAGCTCCGTGTTGGGGACTGCCTCACCCACGGGCGCGATGGAGGGCCGGTTGAGCCCGATGTAGAAGTGCCCCCACGAGAACATGACGTCGAGCTGCTCGAGCTGCGTGGTGGCCGGCAGCACGATGTCCGCGTACTGGGCGGTGTCGGTGAGGAACTGCTCGCTGACCACGGTGAACAGGTCCTCGCGGGACAGCCCGGCGACCATCTTCCCCTGGTCCGGGCACACGATCATCGGGTTGGCGTTGTAGACCATCAGCGCATGGATCCCGGGGTCGAGCCCCAGCTCCCCGGTCAGCGCCTTGCCGAGCAGGTACTGGTTGACCACGCGGGTGCCCTCGGGCCGCAGCTGCGGCTGCGAGAGCGCGTCCCAGTTGACCGGGAACGCCCACAGCGGCAGGGCCAGCAGGCCGCCGCCGGGCTTGCGCCAGGCACCCACCAGGCCGGGCAGGCAGGAGATCGCCCGCACGGTCTGCCCGCCGCCGGAGTGCCGCTCGATCGCGACGCCGATCCGGATCATCGACGGCTGGCCCGCCGCGTACTCGCGGGCGAGCGTCCGGATGTCCTCGGCCGGGATTCCGGTCTCCGCGGAGGCCCACTCCGGCGTGCAGTCGCGGACCCGTTCCTCGAGCTCCTCGACCCCGACGGTGTGCTCGGCGACGTACTCGGCGTCCGTCAGGCCCTCGGCGAGGATGACGTGGATCAGGGCGAGGGCCAGCGCGCCGTCCGTGCCCGGGCGGATCGGGATGTGCCAGTCGGCGCGCTTGGCCGTGCGGTGCTTCACCGGGTCGATGACCACGACCTTGGCGCCCCGCTTCTGCGCCTCGGCCACGAACGGCCACAGGTGCAGGTTGGTCGAGACCATGTTGCAGGCCCAGATCACGATGTACCGCGAGTGGACCAGGCTCTCGGGGTCGACGCCGGCCGTCGGGCCGAGGCTCATGACGTACGCCGTCGACGCACCGGAGTCGCAGAAGGTACGCTCGGCGACGGTCGCGCCCAGCTTGTTGAAGAAGGGGTCGCCGACGTTGAGCCCGTTGAGCGTGCCCTGGGTGCCCAGGTAGCTCACGGGCATGATCGCCTCGGCGCCGTGCTCGGCGATCACCGACCGGAACCGGGAGGTGATCTCCGAGATCGCCTCGTCCCACGAGATCGGCTCGAACCGGCCGGAGCCCTTCGGGCCGCTGCGCCGAAGCGGCGTGGTGACCCGGTCGGGGCTGTAGACCCGGTCGACGTAGTTGTTGACCTTCACGCACAGCCCGCCCCGGGTGAACGGGTGGTCGGGGTCGCCCCGCACCCCGGTCGCCCGCCCGTCCTCGACCGAGACGAGCATCGAGCAGCCGTCGGGGCAGTCGTGCGGGCAGATGGCACGGTGGGTGCCCGTCTCCCCGACGGCGAGGAGGGGCAGGTCGGCGAGAGTCATCGCGGTCGCTCCGGATCGTGGTGGGGTGATCCATCCTGGGTCGCCGCGGCCCGGCCCGGCTTGGCACCGAGCGACCGGAGGTGGGCAGCGAGTGACCGCCGCGCCCGGGCGCCCGGGCGCGACCGCGTTTGACGTGCCCGCAACACACTGCGAACCTGCGTCTGGTTCCCTCCGGAACGGGCCGGCGGGAAGGCCGCCGTCCGCAGGAGGTGACCGTGGTCCTCGCACCAGGATCCGCGCCCGGCGGCACGGACAGACGCGCCACCCGCCGGTTCGACGAGTGGCGGGACACCATCCGGCACGACTTCGTCGCCCTCGACATCGCCGCCGACCGCCGGGTCGGCACGTTCGCCGGCACGGTGCGCAGCGCCACCGTCGCGCACCTGCAGGTCTCGGAGGTCTGCTCGGTCGACCAGGTCTGCCGCCGCACGCCCTCGCTGGCCGCGGCCGACGATCGGGAGTTCCTGCAGATCGGGATGGTCACCCGGGGCACGGGCGTGCTGGAGCAGGACGACCGCCGGGCCGCGCTCGCCGCCGGTGACTTCGCGATCTACGAGACCGGCCGGCCGTTCCGCTGGCGGCTGGGCGGGGACTGGTGCCTCGAGGTCTTCACCTGGCCCCGGGCGTCCGTCGGGCTCGACGCCGGGGAGTCGGCCGGGGCCACCGCGCTGCGGATGGACGGCCGCGAGGGCCTGTCCGGGATCGTCGGCGGGATGTTGCGCGGGCTGCTCGCCGCCCCGCCGCGGCTCACCGCCGCGGGCGCCGCCCGGGTGGCCGACGAGACCGGCGACCTGGTCACCACGCTGGCCGTGGAGCACCTGGCCGGGCCGCTCGCCGTCGACCGGCCGCAGCAGGCGCTGCTGCGGGAGATGCTCACCTACGTCGACGCCCACCTCGCCGACCCGGGGCTGGGCCCGGCCGCCGTGGCGCGGGCGCACTTCGTGTCGGTGCGCCAGCTGCACCGGCTCTTCGCCACCACCGGCGAGACGGTGAACCGGCGGATCCGGCGGCTGCGGCTCGAGCACTGCCGCCGCGAGCTGGCCGACCGGCGGCGGGCGGGCGACCCGGTCACGGACGTCGCGCGGCGCTGGGGCTTCCCCGACCTGGCCACCTTCAGCCGCGCCTTTCGGGGCGCCTACGGCGTCTCCCCCACCACCTACCGGGCGCGCCACCTCGGCGGCTGAGTCCCCGAGGTCAGAGCGCCGCCAGGATCCGGTCGAGCTGCGCGAGGTCCTCGGCCGGCAGGGCGCGCAGGGCCTGGGGCGGGTCCCCCAGGATCGCCCGGGCGGTGGCGGCGGTCCGCAGCCCGTCCGGCGTCACGCTGACGATCTTGCACCGCCGGTCGTCCGGGTGGTGCTCGCGGCGGACCAGGCCGCGTCTCTGCAGCTCGTCGACCACCACCGTGGCGTAGGGCCGGTCGACCGAGAGCCGGTCGGCGAGATCGGAGAGCGTCCCGGGCTCGCGCGCCACCTCGAGCAGCGCCTTGACCCGGACGAAGCTCAACCCGACGGCCTCGCAGGCCTCGCGCCGCCGGTCGTGCTGGTCCACGACCAGCGCCCGCATCCGGCCCCAGGCACGCACGGCCGGATCGGCCGGGTCGAGCTCCCGCGGCGCCCTCACGCCACACCCGCCCTGGTCGGTGCGTCCGCGGTGGCGAACAGCTCGGCCGTGCGCGTCGCGCTCCGCCGCGCCCACGCCGTCGTCGTGACGAGGCCCAGCACGAGGACGACGACGCCGCACGCGATCTGCACCGCCCAGCCGACGTGCGTGGCCTCGGCGAGCCCGGTCGGCAGCGGCCCGACGACGGACGCAGTGACCGCCGACCCGATCACCGCGACGCCGAGCGCGGTGCCGACCTGCCGGCTCGTCGACGCCACCGCGGAGGCGACCCCGGCCTGCGCGGCCGGCATGCCGGACACGGCGGTGTTGGTGATCGGCGGGTTGACCATGCCGAACGCGATCCCGAACAGCACGTACGCCGTGATCGGCACCCACAGCGGCGAGTCCGTGCGCAGCCACAGCAGCACCACGCCGGAGAGCACGATCCCGACCCCGCCGACGACGAGCGGGATCCGCGCGCCGCGCGTGGCGACGAGCCGTCCCGCGACGGTCGGCAGGGCCGCGGCCATCGCGGCCATGGGCAGGGTGAGCAGCCCGGCGTGCAGCGGCGAGTACCCGCGGGCGGTCTGCAGGTACAGCGCGTTGACGAAGAGGAAGCCGGCGAGGCTGGCGAAGACGCACACCGCGATCACCGTGGCACCGGCGAACGGGACGCTGCGGAAGAAGCGCGGGTCGAGCAGCGGCTCACGCCGGCTCCGCTCCCACGGCAGCAGCGCGACCAGCGCGGCGAGGGCCACGGCCGCGCAGGCGAGGACCCCCGGCGAGGTCCAGCCCTGCGCCGGGCCCTCGATGATGGCGAACGTGGCGCCGCCGAGCAGCAGCGCCATCACCAGCTGCCCCACCGGGTCGAGCCGCCGCGGGCGCGCCGCGCGGGACTCCGGCACGAACCGCGTGGCCAGGACGACGGCCGCGGCGACCACCGGCACGTTGACCCAGAACACCGAGCGCCAGCCGACGGCGTCGACCAGCGCGCCGCCGATCACCGGACCGAGCGCCATGCTGAGCCCGACGACACTGCCCCACACCCCGATCGCGCGGGCGCGCTCGCGCGGGTCGGTGAAGACGTTGACGATGATCGACATGGCGACCGGGTTGAGCATCGCGCCGCCCAGCGCCTGCACCACCCGGAAGCCGACGAGCGCGCCGGCCGACGGCGCCAGGCTGCACAGCAGCGAGCCGAGGCCGAACAGCACCAGACCGATCCGGAAGACCCGCTTGCGCCCCACCCGGTCCGCCGTCGACCCGGCCAGCATGAGCAGGCTCGCGAGGGTGAGTGTGTAGGCGTCGATCGTCCACTGCAGGGAGGTGACCGACGCCGACAGGTCGGCCTGGATCGCCGGCAGCGCCAGGTTGACGATGGTCGCGTCCATGCTGACCACGAACAAGCTGGAACAGCAGATCACCAGCACCAGCAGGCGGTGTCTGCGGTCGAGCTCGGGCACGGCCCCTCCGGGGCGGTTGCGACGACACAATCGTTAGCACGGTACAACCGATCGGGCCGCGGCGTCAGCGCATGAGAGGCAGATCGCCCTGGTCGTGGGTGTGGTCGCAGCCCGGGACCAGGCAGCGCGTGTCCGTGGGACTGTCGGGGTCGGCGAACTGGGTGCGGTGCAGCGTGGCGTAGCGCCCCTCGGCCGCCAGCAGCTCGGCGTGCGTGCCCTGCTCGGTCACCCGGCCCGCCTCCACGACCGCGATCCGGTCCGCGGCCCGGACGGTGGACAGCCGGTGTGCGATGACGATCGCGGTGCGCCCCACCAGCGCCTCGGCCAGCGCCTCCTGCACCGCGGCCTCGGACTCCGAGTCGAGGTGGGCCGTGGCCTCGTCGAGCACCACGACCGGAGGGCGGGCGAGCAGCAGGCGCGCGATCGTGAGCCGCTGCCGCTCGCCGCCGGAGAGCCGGTAGCCGCGCTCCCCCACGACCGTCTCCAGCCCGTCCGGCAGCTGGTCGAGCAGCTCGCCGAGCCGGGCGCGGCGCAGGGCCTCGCCGAGCTCGTGGTCGGTGGCCTCGGGGCGGGCGTAGCGCAGGTTGGCCGCGATGGTGTCGTGGAAGAGGTGGCCGTCCTGCGTCACGACGCCGACGGCGCCGCGCAGGGCCTCGAACGTCAGGTCCCGCACGTCGACCCCACCGAGTTCGACGGCCCCGGAGTCCACGTCGTAGAGCCGCGGGAGGAGCGAGGCGATGGTCGACTTCCCGGCCCCGGACGGCCCGACCAGCGCCAGCAGCGAGCCCGCCGGCACCTCCAGGTCGACGCCGTGCAGCACCTCCCCCGGCGCCCGCCGGTCCAGCACGGCGACGTCCTCGAGCGAGGCCAGCGACACCTGCTCGGCCGTCGGGTAGGAGAAGTGCACGTCGCGGAACCGCACCGACACCGGGCCGGGCGGCAACCCGCGGGCACCGGGCCGTTCGGTGATCATCGGCTGCAGGTCGAGGACCTCGAAGACCCGCTCGAAGGCGACGAGCGCGGTCATGACGTCCACCCGGGCGTTGGCCAGCGCGGTCATCGGCGTGTAGAGGCGCGTGAGCAGCAGGGCCAGGGTGACGACGGTGCCCGGCTCGATCTGCCCGGTGACGGCCAGCCATCCGCCGAGGCCGTAGACCAGCGCCTGGGCCAGCGCGGAGACCAGCGACAGGGACGCGACGAAGACCCGGGAGACCATCGCCGTCCGGACCCCGATGTCGCGGACCCGCTCGGCGCGCTCGCCGAACTCCCGCGCCTCCTCCCGCGGCCGCCCGAACAGCTTGACGAGCGTGGCGCCGGCCGCCGAGAACCGCTCGGTCATCTGCGTGCTCATCGAGGCGTTGAGGTCCGCCGAGTCCCGCCGCAGGTCGGCGATCCGCCGGCCCATCCGCCGCGCGGGCAGCACGAAGATCGGCAGCAGGAGCAGCGCGAGCACCGTGACCTGCCACGCCAGCCCGATCATCACGGCGAGCGCGAGGGTCAGCTGGATGACGTTGGACAGGACGCTCGCCAGCGTGGTCGTGATCGCCGACTGCGCGCCGATGACGTCGTTGTTGAGCCGGCTGACCAGGGCGCCGGTGCGGGTGCGCATGAAGAACGCGATCGGCATGCGCTGGACGTGCGTGAACACGGCCGTGCGCAGGTCGACGATCAGGCCCTCGCCGATGCGGGCGGAGAACCACCGGGCACCGAGGCCGATCAGCGCCTCGCCCACCGCCAGTGCGGCGATGGACAGGGCGAGCGTGACCACCTGACGGCCGGCGCCCGCGCCACCCGCCACGATGGCGTTGACCACCCGGCCGGCGAGGATCGGCGTGACGACGCCGATCACCGCCGTGCACGTCGTGAGCAGCAGGAACGACAGCAGCCACCGCTGGTACGGCCGGGCGAAGCGCCAGATCCGTGGGACGGTCCCCGCGGCGACGGAGCGCGGGGCGTCGGCCGCCCGCGTCATTCCGCGCATGATCGTGATCGGCCTGTCCACACACCTCACCCGAACCGCATCATGGGGCCACGACGCGCCGCCGGAGGCCGACCCGAGAGCTTCGGGTCGACCCTAGTGCGAGGGTCGGGGCGGCGCGCGTCACGCGCGGGGTCAGGAGGGTGTGGACACGTCGACCCGCCGCCGTGCGCAGGCGACGGAGGCGGGTGCGTGCCGACGTGGACGGGCCCGGGACGACTCCCGGCGCCCCTACTTCTTCTTGGTGCGGGTCGCGCCGCCGCGGCCGCGGAGCGTCACCCCGGTCTCGCTGAGCACGCGGTGTACGAAGCCGTAGGACCGTCCGGTCTGCTCGGCCAGAGCGCGGATGCTGGCGCCCTTCTCGTACTTCTTCTTCAGATCGGTGGCGAGTTTGTCCCGCTGGGTGCCCGTGATCCGGGCGCCCTTCTTCAGGTCGGCCACGACACTTGACCTCCTCTGCCCCACCGCGGAACCACGTCCCGCGGACCGGAGCCGCCGATCGGCTCGTCGGTGCGAGCCATGATGATCCTTCTGTGGGGATGTGGCCAGCGCAACATCCCGCATGATCGGTGAACGGTTCGCCCGTTCGGATCACGCGGACGGGTGATCGCCGTGGGCCTTCCCGCAACCGGGACGTCATCTCCGCGTCACGGCCGGATGGCCTACGCCAGCTGGACGAGTTCCAGGTAGTCCGCCGACCAGTGGTCCTCGGTACCGTCCGGAAGCACGATCACCTTGTCGGGTTCGAGTGCCTCGACGGCACCCTGGTCGTGGGTGACCAGGACGACGGCCCCCTCGAAGCGGCGCAGTGCGTCGAGCACCTGCTCCCGGCTGGCCGGGTCGAGGTTGTTCGTGGGCTCGTCGAGCAGCAGGACGTTCGCCGCGCTGGAGACCAGCCCGGCCATCGCGAGCCGCGTGCGCTCCCCGCCGGAGAGCGTGCCCGCCGGCTGCTCCAGCTGCTCGCCGGAGAACATGAACGTGCCGAGCACCGTGCGGAGCTGTTGCTCCGGCGCGTCGGGCGAGGCGTGCCGGATGTTGTCCCAGACGCTGGCGTCCATGTCGAGCGTGTCGTGCTCCTGCGCGAAGTAGCCGGTGCGCAGCCCGTGGCCCGGCACGACCCCGCCGGAGTCCGACTTCTCGGTCCCGGCCAGCAGGCGCAGCAGGGTGGTCTTGCCGGCGCCGTTGAGCCCCAGCACCACGACCTTCGTGCCGCGGTCGACGGCCAGGTCGACGCCGGTGAACACCTCCAGCGACCCGTAGGCCTTGGACAGGTTCTCGGCGGTGAGCGGGGTGCGCCCGCACGGGGCCGGCGTGGGGAACCGGATCTTGGCCACCCGGTCCGCCTGCCGCTCGGGCTCGAGCCCGGCCAGCAGCTCGTCCGCCCGGCGCGCCATGTTCTTGGCCGCGACGGCCTTGGTGGCCTTCGCGCCCATCTTCGCGGCCTGGGCGTGCAGCGCCGAGGCCTTCTTCTCGGCGTTGGCCCGCTCGCGGCGGCGGCGCTTCTCGTCCGTGGCGCGCGCCTCGAGGTAGCGCTTCCAGTTCATGTTGTACTGGTCGACCTCGCCGCGGGTGGCGTCGAGGAACCACACCTTGTTCACCACGGCGGCCAGCAGGTCGGTGTCGTGGCTGATCACCACGAGCCCGCCCTCGTGCTGCTGCAGGAACCCGCGCAGCCAGGTGATCGAGTCGGCGTCGAGGTGGTTGGTCGGCTCGTCGAGCAGCAGCGTGGTGGCGCTCTGCGAGCCGCCGTCCGAGGCGGCGAACAGGATCCGGGCCAGCTCGACGCGCCGGCGCTGCCCGCCGGACAGCGTGGCGATCTGCTGGTTCAGCACCCGCTCGGGCAGGCCGAGGTTGGTGCAGATCCGGGCGGCTTCGCTCTCGGCCGCGTACCCGCCGAGCGAGGCGAACCGCTCCTCCAGCCGCCCGTACTCGCGGACCGCATTCTCGTTCTCCGGGCCGTCGACCAGCTCGGCCATCGCGGTCTGGACCTTCTCGAGCTTGCGCAGCAGCTCGTCGAGGCCGCGCGCGGAGAGCACCCGGTCCTTCGCGGTGACGGAGAGGTCGCCCTCGCGCGGGTCCTGCGGGAGGTAGCCGACGGGCGAGTTGCTGGAGACGACGCCGCCGTAGGGCTCGCCCTCCCCCGCCAGCACGCGCATGGAGGTGGTCTTGCCGGCGCCGTTGCGGCCGACGAGGCCGATCCGGTCGCCGGGCTGGACGCGCAGGGTCGCGCCGGACAGCAGGATGCGGGAGCCGGCGCGCAGCTCGAGGTCGGTGGCGGTGATCATGAGGAGGACTCCGGGGACGGGGTCGGACGAGGAGGGCGGCCTGCGGGCAGAGCTGTCCCGCGGCGCGGCGCCTACTCGATCAGGATCACGGCTCCAGGCTACCGGCCCGCGCACCCCGATTTCCCCCGTAGGGTCACCGCCATGACCGAAGTCACCGCCGACGGCACGGGGGACCTCGCCGGTCGCGCCGCGCTCGTCACGGGCGCCAGCCGCGGGATCGGGCTCGCCGTCGCCGCCGAGCTGCTGTCCCGCGGCGCGTCCGTCGCGATCACCGGCCGCAAGCCCCCCGACCTCGAGGCCGCGGCCACCGAGCTCGGCGCGCCGGGGCGCGTGCTGACGATCGCCGGCAACGCGGGCGACGCCGCCCACCGCGCGGAGGCGGTCACCCGGACCGTCGCGGAGTTCGGCAACCTCGCGATCCTGGTGAACAACGCGGGCATCAACCCGCAGTACGGGCCGCTGGTCGACGCCGATCTCGGCGCCGTCTCGAAGATCTTCGACGTCAACGTCGTCGCCCCGCTCGGGTTCGTGCAGCTCGCGTACCGGGCGTGGATGCGGGAGCACGGCGGCGCGATCGTCAACGTCGCGTCGATGGCGGGGATCCGGGCGACCGGCGTCATCGGCGCCTACGGGGCGTCGAAGGGCGCGTTGATCCGGCTCACCGAGGAGCTGGCGGGCCAGCTCGGCCCGGGCATCCGCGTCAACGCCGTGGCCCCCGCCGTCGTCAAGACGCGGTTCGCGGCCGCGCTGTACGAGCGGGACGAGGAGGGTGTGGCCAACCGCTACCCGATGAAGCGGCTCGGCACCCCGGAGGACGTCGCCGCGGCCGTCGGGTTCCTGGTGTCCGACGCGTCGGGCTGGATCACCGGCGAGACCGTCCGGCTCGACGGCGGCGCCCTGGCCGCCGGGGGGAACGGCTGAACGTGCGGGAGCCCGCGGCAGGGGCCGCCCGGCCGGCACACGCCCCGGCCCCACCCCCGGGCGCGGTCGACGTGCTGGTCGCCGGCGGCGGACCGGCGGGGCGTGCCCTCGCCGCCGCCTGCGCGCGGCTCGGTCTCCGCACCGCCCTGGCCGACCCCGCCCCGGACCGCCCGTGGCGCGCGACCTACGCGGCGTGGGCGGGCGAGCTGCCGCCGGACCTGCCGGCGGAGGTGGTCGCCACCCGGGCGAGGGGCCGTGCCGTGGCGGTCACCGAGCACCGGCTCGGCTGGGAGTACACGGTGCTCGACACCGCGGCCCTGCGCGCGCACCTCGACGCCGGGCTGACCGGCGTGATCGTCCACCGGGCGAAGGTGGTGGGCAGCGAGCCGGGGTACGCGCGGCTGGCCGACGGGCGCATCCCGGCGCGGCTGGTCGTCGACGCGACGGGGCACCGCCGCGACCGCCGGCCCGCCGCGGAGCAGACGGCCTACGGGCTGGTCGTCGACGACGCCGTCGCCGCCCCGCTGGTGGCGCCCGGCGAGGCGCTGTTCATGGACTGGCGACAGGACCACGGCCGGCCCGGCGGTGCCTGGCCGACCTTCCTCTACGCCGTCCCGCTCGGCGGCGGCCGCGTGCTGGTCGAGGAGACCTCACTGGCCCGCCGACCCGGCCTGCCCCTGCCCGAGCTGCGCGAGCGGCTGCACGCCCGCCTCGCGCACCGCGGGGTGCACCCGCCCGCCGACGCCGAGGAAGAGCGCGTCCGGTTCCCCGTCGAGGGGCCGATCGGCGCGACCCTGGCCCCCGGGCCCGCGTTCGGCGCCGCGGGCGCGCTGGTCCACCCCGCCACCGGCTTCTCGGTGGCCACTGCACTGCGGCTGGCCCCGCTGCTCGCGGAGGCTCTCGCGGGGTCCGCGCCCCACCGTGCGGCGCGATCGGTCGTGTGGCCGGCGCAGGCGCGCGCGGTGCACGTGCTGCGGCACCGCGGCCTGGAGGCGCTCCTGCGGATGCCGCCGGACCGGGTACCGGCGTTCTTCGAGGTGTTCCTGGGCCTGCCCGCGCACCATCGCTGGGCCTACCTCACCGGCCGCGCCGACCTGCCCGGCACCGCGGCGGCGATGCGGGCGCTCTGGGCGCGGGCGGACTGGCCGTTGCGCGCCCGGCTCGTGGGTCCCGCGCTGCTGCCCCGGGCCCGGCCCACCACCACCGGGTGACGCTCGCGAGTCGGTGCAGGTCAGGGAACTACCCGCCGGTAATCTGCCGTGGTCATCGTGTGACCGATCCCCCGGAGGGCACATGTCCGCCTACACCACCGTCGTCGTCGGCACGGACGGATCCCCGACCTCGTACGTCGCCGTCGAGCGCGCGGCGGCCGTCGCGCGCGACTCCGACGCCGAGCTCGTGCTCGTCTCGGCCTACACGCCGGCCTCCCGCGAGGAGACCCTCGAGGCCGAGGACGCGCTCGGCGCGGAGGCCTACCAGGTGCGCGGCTGGACGCCCGCCGAGGAGGTCCTGCGCACCGCCGAGGACAAGGCCGCCGCGGTCGGCGCCACCAAGATCAGCAAGGTGGCCGAGGACGGCGCCCCCGCCGACGTGCTGCGCAAGGCGGTCCAGGAGCGCAACGCCGACCTGCTCGTGGTGGGCAACAAGGGCCTCAACACCCTCAGCGGGCGCATCCTCGGCTCGGTCCCGTCCGACGTCGCCCGCCGGTCCGGCGTCGACGTCCTGATCGTGCACACCACCTGAGCGGCCCGTGAGCGAGGGCTGGGTCCGGGACCTCGAGGCGTTCCTCGCGGCCGCGGACCGCGGCGAGCGGCGGCGGCTCGACGAGTCCACCGCGCTCGTCACGGCGCTCGAGGAGATCGTCCTGGGCGGCCCGCGGCGGCACACCCGCGCCGAGGTCGTCGAGCTGGCCGGCATCTCCGACGAGGAGGGGAAGCGGCTCTGGCGGGCCCTCGGCTTCCCCGAGGTGCCGGACGAGGCGGTGTTCTTCACCGACCGGGACGTCCAGGCGGCGTCGATGCTGGGCCGCGACCCCGCGGCGGCGGCCATCCCCGCCGACGTCCGCGAGGCGATGCTGCGGGCCGTCGCGCAGTCGGTCTCGCGGCTGGCCGAGTGGCAGATCGGGATGCTGGCCCGGATGCTGGCCGACCGCGCCGGGGAGGTCTCCGCCGAGCAGGCCGTCGAGTTCACCGCCGGGCTGTTGCCGAAGCTCGAGCTGTTGCAGGTCTACATCTGGCGGCGGCACCTCGCCGCCACCATGTCCCGGTTCGTGGTCGGCGGGATCCAGGACGGCCCCGCCGCCGACACCGCCGCCGAGACCCGCACCCTCAGCGTCGGGTTCGCGGACATGGTCGGCTTCACCCGCACCACGCGGCGGCGCTCCCCCGCCGAGCTGTCCGAGATGATCGAGCACTTCGAGGCCAGCACCACGGACGTGATCACCGAGTGCGGCGGGCGGCTGGTCAAGACCGTCGGCGACGAGGTGCTGTTCGTGACCGACGAGCCCGCCGAGGCCGCCTGGCTGGCCCTGCGGCTGCGCGAGCGGGTGCGCCGCGAGCCCTCGCTGCCCCAGCTGCGGATCGGGCTCGCCGCCGGGGACGTGCTGCTGCGCTTCGGCGACGTCTACGGCGAGCCGGTCAACATCGCCGCCCGGCTCACCACCCACGCCCGCCCGGACACGGTGCTGGTCGACCGCGAGGTCGCGCACGGGATCGAGGGCGACGACCGGTTCAGCGTGCGCCGGCTCAAGCCCCTGCAGGTCCGGGGCTACCGGCACCTGCAGCCCTACCTGCTCCGCGAGCGCGGCGACGGCGGCTGAGAACGCAGTGGGGAACCATGATGCGCAATTGACGGCCGCCTGAGCGCAGTATGGAACCATGATGCGCAATTGACGGCTGTCTCAACGCATTATGGTTCCATACTGCGGTCGGTCAGACGCGGAAGCCGAGGGCGCGCAGCTGCTCGCGGCCGTCCTCGGTGATCTTCTCCGGGCCCCACGGCGGCATCCAGACCCAGTTGATCGTGATGTCCTCGACCAGGCCGCCGGTGCTGCCGCCGGTGAGGGCGGAGCGGGCCTGCTCCTCGATCACGTCCGTCAGCGGGCAGGCCGCCGACGTCAGGGTCATGTCGATGATCGCCTTGTTGTCCTCGACCTTCAGGCCGTAGACCAGGCCCAGGTCGACGACGTTGATCCCGAGCTCGGGGTCGACGACGTCCCGCATGGCCTCCTCGATGTCGTCGAGCGAGGGGCCCTCGCCGGCGGCCTGCGCGGCCGGCGGCTCCGGCATGCCGGCCGCCCCCCGGACGACCTCCGGCTCGGTCGTCCCGGCGGTGTTGTCGCTCATGCCTCCTCCTTCACCCGCGCGACCGCGTCCTTGAACGCCATCCAGCCCAGCAGAGCACACTTCACCCGCGCCGGGTACTTGGAGACACCGGCGAACGCGATCCCGTCGCCGATGACCTCCTCGTCGCCCGCGATCT
Organism: Pseudonocardia sp. NPDC049154; assembly: GCF_040648315.1. Taxonomy (NCBI): domain Bacteria; kingdom Bacillati; phylum Actinomycetota; class Actinomycetes; order Pseudonocardiales; family Pseudonocardiaceae; genus Pseudonocardia; species Pseudonocardia sp. NPDC049154. The sequence continues at coordinate 34,488 of NZ_JBEZDN010000039.1, read as the reverse complement.
TGCCGCGGCTCTGCGCCATCTCCTGGAAGGACTCGAGGATCCGGAACGCCTCCTCGACGCTCTTGCCGACGACGAGGTCGGTCAGCACCGACGTCGACGCCTGGCTGATCGAGCAGCCGAGGGACTCGTAGGACACGTCCTGCACGGTGCGGTTCGCGCCGTCCCCGTCGAGCTTGACCCGCAGGGTCACCTCGTCCCCGCAGGTCGGGTTGACGTGGTGGGTCTCCGCGTCGAACGGGTCCCGCAGGCCGACCCCGTGGGGCTGGCGGTAGTGGTCCAGGATGATCTCCTGGTACATCTGTTCGAGCTGCATCACGCGACCCCGAAGAACTCCCGGGCGGCCCGCACGCCGTCGGCGAGCTGGGCCACCTCCTCCACCGTGGTGTACACGTGGAAGGACGCTCGGACGGTCGCCGCGATTCCGAAGCGCCGGTGCAGCGGCCAGGCGCAGTGGTGCCCGACCCGCACGGCGATGCCCCGGTCGTCGAGCACCTGCCCGACGTCGTGCGCGTGCACCCCGTCGACCACGAACGACACCGCGCCGCCCCGCTGCTCGAGCGAGTCCGGCCCGATGATCCGCACGCCCTCGACCTCGCGCAGCGTGTCCAGCGCGACCCCGGTCAGCTCCCGCTCGTGCGCGAAGACCGCGTCCATGCCGATCGCGGACAGGTAGTCCACGGCGGCGCCCAGGCCCACGGCCTGCGACGTCATCGGCACGCCGGCCTCGAACCGCTGCGGCGGCGGCGCGTAGGTCGAGCCCTCCATCCGCACCATCTCGATCATCGAGCCGCCGGTGATGAAGGGCGGCATCGCGTCGAGCAGCTCGGTGCGGCCGTGGAGCACGCCGACCCCGGACGGGCCGAGCATCTTGTGCCCGGAGAAGGCCGCGAAGTCGACGCCGAGCTCCGTCAGGTTGACCGGCATGTGCGGCACGGACTGGCACGCGTCGAGCACCGTGAGCGCGCCGACGGCCTGCGCCCGCCGCACCAGCTCCTCGACCGGGGCGATGGAGCCCAGGACGTTCGACTGGTGGGCGAAGGCGACGACCTTGGTGCGCTCGGTGAGCTCCAGCGAGTCGAGGTCGATCCGGCCGTCCTCGGTGACCGAGTACCAGCGCAGGGTCGCGCCGGTGCGCCGGCACAGCTCCTGCCAGGGCACCAGGTTGGCGTGGTGCTCCAGCTCGGTGACGACGATCTCGTCCCCGGGCCCGACCGCGAACCGCTCCGACTCCGGGCCGAGGCCCGTGCGGATCGACGAGTTGCTCATCGCGTACGCGACGAGGTTGATCGCCTCGGTGGCGTTCTTGGTGAACACCAGCTCCTCGGGCTCGGCGCCCGTGAAGACGGCGATCTTCGACCGCGCGGCCTCGTAGTCGTCCGTGGCCTCCTCGGCGAGCTGGTGCGCGCCGCGGTGCACGGCCGCGTTGTGCGTCTCGAGGAAGAGCCGCTCGGCGTCGAGCACCTGGCGCGGGCGCTGCGAGGTGGCGCCCGAGTCCAGGTAGACCAGCGGGCGCCCCTCGCGGACGGTGCGCGACAGGATCGGGAAGTCGTCGCGGATCGTGGCGACGTCCAGACCCGCCGTGGGGGTCTGGAGGGTGGTCACGACGCGACCTTCACGAACCGCTCGTAGCCGTTCTTCTCCAGGTCGTCCGCCAGCTCCGGGCCACCGGACTCGACGACGCGGCCGCCGGCGAAGACGTGCACGAAGTCCGGCGTGATGTGCTGCAGGATCCGCGTGTAGTGCGTGATCAGCAGGACGCCGTTCTCCGGCGAGCGGAAGCGGTTGACGCCCTCGGAGACGACCCGCAGCGCGTCGACGTCGAGGCCGGAGTCGGTCTCGTCGAGGATCGCGATCTTCGGGTTGAGCAGCGCGAGCTGCAGCACCTCGTGGCGCTTCTTCTCGCCGCCGGAGAAGCCCTCGTTGACCGAGCGCTCGGCGAACTCCTCCTTGATGTCGAGGTCGGCCATCGCGCCCTTGACCTCCTTGACCCACGTGCGCAGCTTCGGCGCCTCGCCGCGGATCGCGGTGGCCGCGGACCGCAGGAAGTTCGCCATCGACACGCCGGGCACCTCGACCGGGTACTGCATCGCGAGGAACAGGCCGGCGCGGGCCCGCTCGTCGACGGTCATGTCCAGCACGGACTCGCCGTCGAGCAGCACCTCACCGGAGGTGATCTCGTACTTCGGGTGGCCCGCGATCGCGTAGGCGAGCGTGGACTTGCCGGAGCCGTTCGGCCCCATGATCGCGTGGGTCTCCCCGGCCTTCACGGTCAGGTCGACCCCGCGCAGGATCGGCTTCGGACCGTCGTCGGTGTTGACCGACGCGTGCAGGTCCTTGATCTCCAGGGTGGACATCGCTGTTCGGAACTCCTGTGGTGGGAAGGGCTAGACGCCGGTGACGGCGAGCTCGGCCTCGATGGCCGCGTCGAGCCGCTCACGCAGCGCCGGGAGGGCGCCTGCGCCGTGGGTCGGGATGCGCTGCAGGATCTCGCCGAAGAACGCGCGGACCACCAGGCGCCGGGCCTGGTCGTCGGGGATGCCGCGGCTCTGCAGGTAGAACAGCTGCTCGTCGTCGAACCGGCCGGTCGCGCTGGCGTGACCCGCCGACACGATCTCACCGGTCTCGATCTCCAGGTTCGGCACCGAGTCCGCCCGGGCGTGCTCGGTGAGCACCAGGTTGCGGTTGAACTCGAAGGTCTCGGTGTTCTCCGCGGCCGCCCGGATCAGCACGTCGCCGATCCACACGGTGTGTGCGTCCGGCGTGCCCGCGGTGCCCTGCAGGGCGTTCTTGTAGAGCACGTTCGACTTGCAGTGCGGCACCGCGTGATCGACCAGCAGGCGCTGCTCGAGGTGCTGCCCGGCGTCGGCGTACCCCAGCCCGACCAGCTCGACGTCGCCGCCCGGGGCGCGGTAGGTCACCGTCGGGCTGACGCGGACGAGGTCCCCGCCGAGCGAGACCGAGACGACCTTGAGGGTCGCGTCGCGCCCGATCGACAGGTGCTGCGCCGACACGTGCACCGCGTCGTCCGCCCACTCCTCGGTGACCACCAGGGTCAGCCGCGAGGAGTCCGCGAGCACGACCTCCAGGTTGTCCGCCAGCACGCCGGAGCCGCGGTGCTCGAGCACCACGGTGGCCTCGGCGAACGGCGTGGTGCGCAGCTGCACGTGACCCGCCGCCGTCGACCCGGCGCCGGGACCCTCCACGGTGATCGTGAGGGGCTCCGGGGTGCCGTCGAGCGTGACGACGGTGGCCTCGGCGAACGCGGACCAGGCCTGGGCGGCCACGCGGTCGGCGGGGATGCCGCCCTCGCCGAGCCGGGCGTCGTCGCGGCCGACCGTCTCCACGCTCACGCCCTCGGCGGCGGGCACCGTGACCGGCGCCCGGCCGTCGAGCGGCGCGCTGCCGTCGTGCAGGCCCTTGAGCCGCTTGAGCGGGGTGAACCGCCAGTTCTCCTCGCGCCCGCCGGGGACCTCGAAGGCCTCGACGTCGCGAGAGGTGAAGCGCTCGCCGGCGGAGAGGACGGGCTTCTCGCCCTGCCCCTCCTTCGCACCGGCCAGCTCGGGTGCCAGCCCCGCAACTTCAGGGGTCGTCATCCGACGGAACCCTCCATCTGCAGCTCGATCAGGCGGTTCAGCTCGAGGGCGTACTCCATGGGGAGCTCGCGCGCGATGGGCTCGACGAACCCGCGCACGACCATCGCCATGGCCTCGTCCTCGGTGAGACCGCGGCTCATCAGGTAGAAGAGCTGGTCGTCCGACACCTTGGAGACGGTGGCCTCGTGGCCCATCTGCACGTCGTCCGTGCGGATGTCGACGTACGGGTAGGTGTCGGAGCGGCTGATCGTGTCGACCAGCAGCGCGTCGCACTTCACCGTGCTCTTCGAGTTCTTCGCCCGCGGGTTGACCCGGATCAGGCCGCGGTACGACGTGCGCCCGCCGCCGCGCGCCACCGACTTCGAGATGATCGTCGACGACGTGTTCGGCGCCAGGTGCGTCATCTTCGCGCCCGCGTCCTGGTGCTGGCCCTCGCCGGCGAACGCGATGGACAGGACCTCGCCCTTGGCGTACTCGCCCATCAGCATCACGGCCGGGTACTTCATGGTCACCTTGGAGCCGAGGTTGCCGTCGACCCACTCCATGGTGGCGCCCTCTTCGGCCTTGGCCCGCTTGGTGACCAGGTTGTACACGTTGTTCGACCAGTTCTGGATGGTCGTGTACCGGACCCGGGCGTTCTTCTTGACGACGATCTCGACGACCGCGGAGTGCAGCGAGTCCGACTTGTAGATCGGCGCGGTGCAGCCCTCGACGTAGTGCACGTACGAGCCCTCGTCCGCGATGATCAGCGTCCGCTCGAACTGACCCATGTTCTCCGTGTTGATCCGGAAGTAGGCCTGCAGCGGGATGTCCACGTGCACGCCCGGCGGCACGTAGATGAACGAGCCGCCCGACCACACGGCCGAGTTCAGCGCGGAGAACTTGTTGTCGCCGCTCGGGATGACCGAGCCGAAGTACTCCCGGAACAGCTCCGGGTGCTCGCGCAGCCCCGTGTCGGTGTCCAGGAAGATGACGCCCTGCTGCTCCAGGTCCTCGCGGATCTGGTGGTAGACGACCTCGGACTCGTACTGCGCGGCGACACCGGCGACCAGGCGGGCCTTCTCGGCCTCCGGGATGCCCAGCTTGTCGTAGGTGTTCTTGATGTCCTCGGGCAGGTCCTCCCAGCTGGAGGCCTGCTTCTCCGTGGACCGCACGAAGTACTTGATGTTGTCGAAGTCGATGCCCGACAGGTCGGAACCCCAGCGCGGCATCGGCTTGCGCTCGAAGAGGTCCAGCGCCTTGAGCCGGAAGTCGAGCATCCACTGCGGCTCGTTCTTCAGCTGGGAGATGTCGGCCACCACGTCGGCGGACAAACCGCGACGGGCGGACGCGCCGGCGACGTCCGAGTCGGCCCAACCGAAGTCGTACCGGCCGAGCGTCGCGAGCGTCTCCTCCTGCGTGAGCCCTGGCTTCACCTCAGGAGTGGTCGTCATGAAGTCTGCCTCCCTCTCGGGGACGTGGTGGTCGCTTGCTGCCCCGCCGGTCCCGGGCGCTGCCCGAGCCGGAGGCGTTCGGGAGCCTCCGGCAACACGGTGGGGACGTGGGTGGTGCACGCGGAGTCCCCGCGCGCGATGGTGGCCAAGCGTTGCACGTGCGTGCCCAGGACCTCCGCGAAGGCCGCGGTCTCGGCCTCGCACAACTCCGGGAACTCCGCCGCGACGTGGGCCACCGGGCAGTGGTGCTGGCACAGCTGCACGCCGTGCCCGGCCTCACGGGCCGCCGCGGCGTAACCCCGCGAGGTGAGCACCTTCGCGAGCGCCTCGGCCCGCTCCTCCGGCGTGCCGGCCGCGTGGATCTCGTCCTCGGCGCCGCCGAGGAGCTCGTGCACGCGGGAGCGGGCGAAGTCGCCGACGGCCTGCTCCCCCGCGTGGGCCGCGAGGAACCGCAGCGCCGAGGTGGCCAGGTCGTCGTAGCCGTGCCCGAAGCGGACCCGGCCCGCGTCGGTGAGCAGGAAGTGCTTGGCCGGACGGCCGCGCGAGCGCCGGGTGCGCCGCGGCGCGTCCCGGGTCTCCGCCTCGCCGTCGGCGATCAGGGCATCCAGGTGCCGGCGCACGGCGGCGGCCGAGAGCTCCAGCTCCGCGGCGACCTCCGCGGCCGTGACCGGACCCTGCTCCAGCAGGAGCCGGGCCACGGCGAGCCGCGTGCGGCCCTCGGGGTGGGCGGGGACGGATGCCGCGTGCCCGGCCGGTGCGGGCACGGCGACGGCGGACGCCTGCGGCGCCCGGGTCGTGATGCTCGGTCCGGCTGTTTTCACAACACCAGTGTTGCGTATATGTCCCGGCACGGCAAAGGCGGCCCCCCGCGCAGGTGAGCGGACTCACGATCAGGACGCGTCCGGCACCGTTCGTCGCCCCGTGGCGGGCCGTCCACGGCCCCGGAGCTCGGCTCCGGGCGGTCGTCGCGGGCCGGTCGATACGCTCCGGGCATGGCCGCCCCCGCGCTGGACCCCACCGGGTCACCCCCGGTGGACCGGCCCGTCGTGGCCGATCCGGCCCGGCTCGCGCGGCGGCTCGGGCTCACCGGGGCCCTGCTCATGGCCGTCGGCGCGCTGGGCGCGGGGGCGCTGCCCGTGCCCAACCCGCTCAACGGGCTGCGGCTGATCGGCCTTCCCTCCCGCAACGCCACGCTCGCGATCGCCCTCACCTACGCCGGGATGGGCATGCTCGTGCTCGCCTGGCTGTGGATCGGGCGGATGCTCTCGGCGCGCGGCGCGGTGCCGCCCGCGCCGGACCGGCTCTCCCTCGGCCGGGCGGGGATCCTGTGGGCGCTGCCGCTGGCCGTCGCGCCGCCGATGTTCTCCAAGGACGTCTACAGCTACCTCGCGCAGTCGGCGATCGTGGCCCGCGGGTTCGACCCGTACGTCCTCGGGCCGGCGCAGGCCCTCGGCGTCGACGACCCGCTGACCCGCACGATCCCCACGATCTGGCGGGACACGCCGGCGCCGTACGGGCCGCTGTTCCTCGTCGTCGGGCGCGGGATCACAGCCCTGACCGGCAACGACGTCGTGTTCGGCGTCCTGGCCCACCGCGCGCTGGCGCTGGGCGGCGTGGCCCTGATCCTGTGGGCGCTGCCCAAGCTGGCGCGCCGCTGCGGCGTGGAGCCCGGGCTCGCGCTGTGGCTCGGCGCGGCCAACCCGCTGGTGCTGTTCCACCTGGTCAGCGGCATCCACAACGAGGCCCTGATGCTCGGCCTGCTGCTCGCCGGCCTGCACCTCGCGCTGGGCGAGCGGGACGTGCCGGTCCCCTGGCTCCGCTGGGTCGCGGGCGCGGTGCTCATCACGCTGGGCGCCTCGGTCAAGCTGCCCGCGCTGCTCGCCCTCGGGTTCCTCGGGATGGACCTGGCCCGGCGATGGGGCGGGCGGGTCCGGGACGTCGTGGCCGCGGCCGCGGCCCTCGTCGGGGTGGCCGTGGCGGTCTACGCCGTGATCGGCGTCGGCACCGGGCTGGGCTTCGGCTGGATCACGACGCAGGGCACCGCCAACACCATCCGCAGCTGGATGTCCCTGTCCACGGACCTCGGTCAGCTCTCCGGGCAGATCGGCATCCTCGCGGGGCTCGGCGACCACACCGACACCACGCTGACCATCACCCGCGGTCTCGGCGGGCTCGCGGCGGCTGCGGCGTGCGCCTGGCTGCTGTGGCTGTGCCTCAAGGGCCTGGTCGACCCGGTGACGGGCGTGGGCGTCGGGCTGGGGGCCGTGGTGCTGCTGGGGCCCGTGGTGCACCCCTGGTACCTGCTCTGGGCCGCGATCCCGCTCGCCGCGACCCGAGGAATGCCGCGCTACCGGCGCTTCGCCCTGGCCGCGTCGGCGGTGATCGCGCTGATGGTCCCGCCCACCGGCGCGGACTTCAACTTCCGGGCCTACCAGCTGCCGTTCGGGATCGTGGCGGGCGCCGCGATCCTGCTCGTCGGGTTGCTGCTGGTCCGGCGCGCCCTGCGCCGCGAGGCGGCCCGCGATCCGGGTGCCGCGCCCGCCGCCCGGACCCCTGCCTAGACTCGTCGGCTGTGCAGATCCCCCCGTCGGCCCGGTCGGGCGAGGCCGCTCCGGACCCTGCCGCGCCCTCGGCGGAGTCCGCGGCGGACACCGCCGTGTCCGTGCGCGGCCTGGTCAAGCGGTTCGGCGCGACCACGGCCGTCGCGGGGTTGGACCTCACGCTGCGCCGCGGCTCGGTGCTCGCGCTGCTCGGCCCCAACGGCGCCGGCAAGACGACCACGATCGAGGTCTGCACGGGTTTCCTGCGCGCCGACGTCGGTGAGGTCCGCGTCCTCGGGCTCGACCCGGCCGGCGCGCCCGACGCGCTGCGCGCCCGGATCGGGATCATGCCGCAGGGCGGCGGCGCCTACCCCGGCGTCAAGGCCGGCGAGATGCTGCGCGTGGTGGCGGCCTGCGCCGCGAACCCGCTCGACCCCGCCTGGCTGATCGACGTCCTGGGCCTCTCCGGCGCCACCCGCACCCCGTACAAGCGGCTCTCCGGCGGCCAGCAGCAGCGGCTCGCGCTGGCGTGCGCGGTCGTCGGGCGGCCCGAGCTCGTGGTGCTCGACGAGCCCACCGCGGGCATGGACCCGCAGGCCCGCCGGGTGGTGTGGGAGCTCGTCTCCGCGCTGCGCCGGGACGGGGTCGCGGTCCTGCTGACCACGCACCTCATGGAGGAGGCCGAGGCGCTGGCCGACGAGGTCGTGATCGTCGACCACGGCCGCGTCGTCGCCGCCGGCAGCCCGGCGGAGCTCACCTCGGGCGGGGACGAGCAGGAGCTGCGCTTCCGCGCCCGCACCGGCATGGACGTCGAGGCCCTCACCGCCGCGCTGCCCGCGGGGTACCGCGCGGCCGAGACCGTGGCGGGCCGGTACGTCGTCCGCGGGCGCATCGATCCGCACGTCCTCTCCGCGATCACCGGCTGGTGCGCGGGCCAGGGCGCCCTCGCCGACGACGTCCAGGTCGCCCGGCGCAGCCTCGAGGACGTCTTCCTGGACCTGACCGGACGGGAGCTGCGGTCGTGAGCGAGCTGTTCGCACGCGGGACCTTCACGCCCGCGCCCGGGCGGGGCCGGCTCGGCCGGATGCTGCTGGCCCAGGCGGGTACCGAGACCCGGCTGGCGCTGCGCAACGGCGAGCAGGTGCTGCTCACCCTCCTGATCCCGGTCGTGCTGCTCGTCGGGCTGTCGGTGCTGCGGGTCGTCCCGCTGCCCGAGCCGCGCGTGGACTCCGTGGTGCCGTCCGTCCTGGCGCTCGCGGTGATGTCCACGGCGTTCACCAGCCAGGCCATCGCGCTGGGCTTCGACCGCCGCTACGGCGTGATCCGGCGGCTCGCCGCCACCGCGCTGCCCCGGTGGCTGCTGGTGGCCGGGCGGCTCGCGGCGGTGCTGGCCGTCGTCGTGGTGCAGCTGGTGATCCTCGGGGTGGTCGCGGCCCTGCTCGGGTGGCGGCCCGATGCCGCCGGCCTGGGCTGGGCCCTGCTGATGGTGCTGCTGGGCTGCGCCGCCTTCGGTGCGCTCGGCATCCTGCTCGGCGGCACGCTCCGCGCCGAGATCGTGCTGGCCGTCGCCAACCTCGTGTGGTTCGTGCTGCTGCTCGGCGGCGGCATCGTGATCCCGCTCGACCAGCTGCCCGCCGGGATCGCCGGGGTGGCCGCGGCGCTGCCGTCGGGCGCGTTGGCCGAGGGGCTCCGCGCGCCGCTGGTGGCGGGGACGGCACCCGGGATCGGCCCGGTCGTGGTGCTGGTCGCGTGGGCCGTCGTGGCCGGCGGGGTGGCGGTGAAGGCCGTCCGTCTGCGCTGAGGCGCATCTTCTACCATCTGTAGTCGTGAACCTCCTGCGGCGCGTGCCGGCGACGTCCCCGCTGTGGATGCGGCGGCTGGCGATCCTGTCGCTGATCGGCCAGGCCGGGATCATGGTCACCGGCGCCGTCGTCCGGGTGACCGGCTCCGGCCTCGGCTGCCCGACGTGGCCGAACTGCTTCCCCGGCTCGCTCGTCCCGGAGCCGCACCCCGAGATCGCGCCGCTCACGCAGTGGGTCGAGTTCGGCAACCGCCTGCTGTCGGTGTTCCTCGTGATCGTGGCCGGGCTGACCTTCCTCGCCGCGCTCACCACGCGCCCGCGTCGCCGCCGGCTCACCTGGCTGGCGCTCGCGATGCCCCTCGGGGTGGTCGCGCAGGCCGTGATCGGCGGTTTCACCGTGCTCGCCGGGCTGGTGTGGTGGAGCGTCATGCCGCACTTCCTGGCCTCGACGATCCTGGTGTGGCTGGCCGTCGAGCTCGTCGACGAGGCCACCGGCGGCGGGCCGGTCACGCGCACGGTCCCGCGGCCGGTGCGGATGCTCACCGTGGTCAGCAGCGTGGTGCTCGGTGCCCTCCTGGTCGCCGGCACGCTCGTCACCGCCGCGGGCCCGCACGCCGGCGACGCCGCCACCCCGCGCCTGGACGTCGGCGTGCCCGCGCTGGCCCAGCTGCACGCCGACCTGCTCTTCGCCTACCTCGGGCTCCTCGTCGGCCTCGGCTTCGCGCTCTGGGCGGCGGGTGCCGACGCCCGGCTGAAGCGCCGCTACGGCGTGCTGGTGGTCGTGGTGCTGGCGCAGGGCGCGCTGGGCGGGGTGCAGTACGCGCTCGGGGTGCCGGAGGTGCTGGTCGCCCTGCACGTCCTCGGCGCCGCCCTCACCACCGCCGCCGCCGCGGGGGTCTGGGCGGCAACGAGCCACCGCGCCCCCGCCGCCCCGGTTGCCGAGTCCCCGACCTCGGAACCCACCCTCGCCGCCAGCCGCTGAGGGGCGGCGCGCGGGGATCCGGCCACGCCCCTGGCGGGGGAGCTCACCCGTCCCGGCGACTCGCCCTGACCGTGAGCCCCAACGCCACCAGCGCCAGCACCGCGATGATGGCGGAGAACACCACTCCCGCCGGCACCAGCCCGAAGGCCTGTGCGGCCGCGCCGACCCCGATCACGGGCAGCGAGATGGCGACGTAGAGGACCAGGAAGAAGGTCGCGACCACCGCGCCGCGGACCGCCTGCGGAGCGCGTGCGCCGACCGCGCCCAGCCCGGCCCGGAAGCTCATCCCCTGCCCCAGCCCGGCGATCGCGGCGCCGGTGCAGAACAGGGCGAGCGAGGCCGTCGCGATGCCCGTCCCGATCAGCGCCACGCCGACGGCCAGCCCGGCACAACCGGCCGGCAACGCCACCCGCTCGGGCACCGACGCCGACAGCACCTGCCCCAGCGCCGACGCCCCGAGCATCAGGAACACCACCAGCCCGACGACGACGTGGCTGCTCCGCCCCATCACCTGCACCAGCACGGACGGCGACACGGCCGTGAACAGGCCCAGCACGGCGAAGCCCGCGAACCCGCCGATCGCGGCGCGGACGAACACCCCGCGCACCTCCTCCGGCACCCCGCCGACCCGCAGCGGCTCGATGCGGAAGGGCCGGCGCTGCTCCACGGGCTCGGGCACGAACCACAGCGCCACCGTCGCGGCGATCACGAGCGCCGCGTGCACGAGGTAGGACAGGTCCAGCGGCAGCGGTGCGTACTGGGCGAGGATCCCGGCCAGCACCGGCCCGAGCCCCAGCCCCAGCATGTTGACGGCCGCGGCGACCAGCCCCGCGCGGGCCTTCCGGTCCTCGCGGGCGAGATCGATGATCGTGGCCGTGGCGGTGCCGGTGAAGATGCCGGCCGAGATCCCGGACAGGAAGCGCCCCACGAACAGCGCCGGCTCCACCGGGATCAGGAACACCAGCGAGCTGACCACCGCGGCCGCCAGCCCGGCGAGCAGCACGGGCCGCCGGCCGATCCGGTCGGAGAGGTTCCCGAGCACCACCAGCGCGGCGCCGACGCCCACGGCGTAGGTGGCGAAGACGACGGTGACGACGAGGCCGCCGAACCCGTACCGCTGTTCGTAGAGCGGATAGAGCGGCGTCGGGAGGGTGGTCCCGATCATCGTGACGACGAACGTCACGGCGACGACCGCCGTTCCCGCGCCCCTGCTCATCACCCGCCGTCCGGTCGCCCGCGCTGCGGTCGATGACGTCACCCCGGTCCCCTTCCGTCGTGCCGCGGCCATTCTGCCGTCGCGTCCGACCGCCCCAACGCCGCGTGCCGCCGGAACCGTCCCCTCCCGACGGACGTCACGGTGTAGGTATGGCACGTGTCCGATCCCGTGTCCCCGCCCCCGACCCCGTTCGCCGACCTGCAGTCGTTCGTCGCGCTCCCCCGCCTCGCCGGGCTCGCCCTCTCCCCCGACGGGTCCCGGCTGGTCACGACCGTCGCCGGCCTGGACCGCGACCGGACGGCGTGGCGGCCCGCGCTGTGGGAGGTCGACCCGGCCGGCGAGGCCCCGGCCCATCGGCTCACGCGCGGCCCCAAGGGCGAGTCGTCGCCCGTCTTCACCCCCGAGGGCGATCTCCTCTTCGTCTCCGCCCGCCCCGATCCGGACACGAGCGCCGACGCCCCGGAGACCGCCGCGCTCTGGTCGTTGCCCGCCGGCGGCGGCGAGGCGCACGTCGTCCGGGCCCGGCCGGGCGGGATCTCCGCCCCGCTCGTGGCCCGCGAGGCCGGCACGCTGCTCGTGACCTCGGCGACCCTGCCCGGAGCCGTGACCGGCGACGACGACGCCGCCCGACGCAGGGCCCGCACCGAGAAGAAGGTCTCGGCGATCCTGCACGACGGCTACCCGGTCCGGTTCTGGGACCACGACCTGGGCCCCGACGAGGCCCGGCTGCTGGCCGCGCACCCCGGCGAGCCGTGGACCGACCTCACCCCCGCCCCGGGACGCGCGCTCGTCGACACCAGCGCCGACATCGCGCCGGACGGCCGCACCGCGGTGACCGGCTGGGCCGTGTCGGACGGCCACGGCGTCTCCCGCGCCGTCGTGGTGGCGTTCGACACCACCACCGGGGAGCGCCGCACGGTGCTCGACGACGCGGACCACGACTACGGCACGCCGCGCGTCAGCCCGGACGGGACCACCGTGGCCGCGGTGCGGACGCGCCGCTCCGCTCCCGAGCGGGCGCCGCGGATGACGCTCGTCCTCGTCCCGCTCGCCGGGGGCGAGTCCCGCGAGCTCGCCGCCGACTGGGACCGCTGGCCGGGCGACCTGGCCTGGGCACCCGACTCGTCCGCGCTGGTCGTGACGGCCGACGAGCACGGCCGCGGCCCGCTGTTCCGGGTCGAGGTCGGTTCGGGCGCCGTCACGCGGCTGACGGGTGACCACGGGGCCTACACCGACCCGGTCGTCTCGCCCGACGGCGCGTACGTCTTCGCGCTCCGCTCGGCCGTCGACAGCCCGCCGGCCCCGGTCCGGCTCGACGCGCACACCCCGGACCAGCAGCCCACGCCGTTGCCCGGACCCGCGGAGGCACCGGCCCTGCCGGGCACGCTCACCGAGGTCACGGCCACGGCCGAGGACGGCTCACCGCTGCGCGCCTGGCTCGTGCTGCCGGACACCACCGAGCCCGCCCCGCTGCTGCTCTGGGTGCACGGCGGCCCGCTGAACAGCTGGAACGCCTGGCAGTGGCGCTGGAACCCGTGGCTGATGGCGTCCCGGGGCTACGCCGTGCTGCTCCCGGACCCCGCCCTGTCCACCGGCTACGGCCAGGAGTTCGTCCAACGCGGCTGGGGCGCGTGGGGCGGCCCGCCCTTCACCGACCTGATGGCGGTCACCGACGCGGCCGAGGCCCTCCCCGAGATCGACGCCTCGCGCACCGCGGCCATGGGCGGCTCCTTCGGCGGCTACATGGCCAACTGGATCGCCGGGCACACCGGCCGCTTCCGCGCGATCGTCACGCACGCCAGCCTCTGGGCGCTCGACCAGTTCGGCCCGACCACGGACTTCGCCGACTACTGGCTCACCGAGATGACGCCGGAGATGGCGGCGGCGAACAGCCCGCACCACCACCTCGACGCGATCACCACGCCGATGCTGGTGATCCACGGGGACAAGGACTACCGGGTCCCGATCGGCGAGGGCCTGCGGCTGTGGTGGGACCTGCAGTCGCGCGTGCCGGACCCGGCCGCCAACCCGCACCGGTTCCTGTACTTCCCGGACGAGAACCACTGGGTGCTCACGCCGCAGCACGCCGTGCTCTGGTACGAGACCGTGTACGCCTTCCTCGCCCACCACGTCCTCGGCGAGCCCTGGCAGACCCCGGATCTCCTGCGCTGACGCGCCTGTGCGCGGTAAGTGGTGCTGGAGCACCACTTACCGCGCACAGGCGGCGGAGCCGCAGGTCAGAGAACGGTCGGGAGCCCGATCGCGGCGTCGACGGCGATGGTGAGGAAGAGGCCGCAGAGGTAGAGGTTGGAGAGGTGGAACAGCCGCATCGGCGCCACCTCCCTGCCCGCCTTGACCCCGGCGTGCAGCCGGTGCGCGGAGACCACGAAGTACGCCCCGCCGGCCAGCGCGAACGCGGCGTAGATCCACGAGGTGACCGGCAGCAGCAGGAAGGTCCAGAGCGCCATCACCCAGGAGTAGGCGACGATCCGCACCGACACCTGCCGCGGCGTGGCCACGACCGGGAGCATCGGCACCTCGGCGGCGGCGTAGTCGTCCTTGTACTTCATGGCCAGCGCCCAGAAGTGCGGCGGCGTCCAGAAGAAGATGACGCCGAACATCACCAGGGCTGGCCAGCCCACCGTGCCGGTGACGGCCGACCAGCCGATGACCACCGGCATGCAGCCCGCGGCGCCGCCCCACACGATGTTCTGCGAGGTCCGCCGCTTGAGCACCAGCGTGTAGACGAGCACGTAGAACGCGATCGCGGCGACCGAGAGCAGCGCGGACAGCAGGTTGGTGGTGGCCCAGAGCCACACCGCCGACAGCGCCCCGAGCACCAGGCCGAAGATCAGCGCGTTGCGTCGGGGCACCTCGCCGCGAGCGGTGGGCCGCCGCGCCGTGCGCTTCATCTTGGCGTCGATGTCGGCGTCGGCCACGCAGTTGAGGGCGTGCGCGCTCGCGGCGGCCATGGCGCCGCCGACCAGCGTGGCCAGGATCAGCCACACCGACGGGATGGCGCGCTCGGCGAGGATCATCGCCGGCACCGTGACCACGAGCAGCTGCTCGATGATGCGCGTCTTGGTGAGGCCGAGATAGGCGCGCACCGTGTCCCGGAACCGTGCGAGCCGGCCGCGGGCGGGTGCCGGCGCCGCCTGCCCCGCGGTTCCCCTCCGGTCGGGCCTCTCGGCCGCTCCCCGGTGTGAGACGGGTGCGCTCACCAGTTGCTACCTCGCATGCCGACGGACTGTGGTGGATGCCGCGTCCACCGGCCCGTATCGAACCCTCAGCCCACGGACCGACTTCTACAACGCGTCGATGCTAACCGGTGGAATGCGCGCCGGGGCCCCCGGGTAGTCCGGTCGGTGAGAGCTGGACGGCCGATCGACTCCGGCAGGGGCGGCGGCCGCCCCACGAGGGCTATTGTCCGGGGCGAGCCGGACGCGCCGATCGGGCCACGTCGCGGATGCCGTGGCGGAGCGGGGGCATGGGACGACACCCCGCCGGGTAGATCGGCGTTCCCCACCCACGAGGACAGGAGCTTCAGGCGTGTCTGTGACGGAGCCCGACATCGCTGCGCTGACCACGGCGCACGTTCCGGACGACTGGACCGAGCTGGACAAGCGGGCCGTCGACACGATCCGCGTGCTCGCGGCCGACGCCGTGCAGAAGTGCGGGAGCGGTCACCCCGGTACCGCCATGAGCCTCGCGCCGCTGGCGTACCTGCTCTACCAGCGCGTCATGCGGCACGACCCGAGCGACCCGGGCTGGGTCGGGCGGGACCGGTTCGTGCTCTCCGCCGGCCACTCCAGCCTCACCCTCTACATCCAGCTCTTCCTCGCCGGCTACGGCATGGAGATGGAGGACCTGGAGGCGCTGCGGACCTGGGGCTCCAAGACCCCCGGCCACCCGGAGCTGGAGGCCACCCCCAACGGCGTCGAGATGACGACGGGGCCGCTCGGCCAGGGCCTGTCCTCCGCCGTCGGCATGGCCATCGCCTCGCGCCGCGAGCGCGGCCTGTTCGACCCGGACGCCCCCGAGGGCTCCTCGCCGTTCGACCACTTCATCTACGTCATCGCCTCCGACGGGGACATCGAGGAGGGCGTGACCAGCGAGGCGTCGTCCCTCGCGGGCCGCCAGGAGCTGGGCAACCTCGTCGTCTTCTACGACGACAACAAGATCTCCATCGAGGACGACACCACCATCGCGCTGTCCGAGGACACCGCGAAGCGCTACGAGGCCTACGGCTGGCACGTCCAGGTCGTCGAGGGCGGCGAGAACGTCTCGGGGATCCTCGAGGCGATCGAGAACGCGAAGGCCGAGACCACGCGGCCGTCGTTCATCCTGCTCCGGACGATCATCGGCTTCCCGGCGCCGACCAAGATGAACACCGGCAAGGCGCACGGCGCCGCGCTCGGTGCGGACGAGGTCGCCGAGGTCAAGCGCATCCTGGGCTTCGACCCGGACGAGAGCTTCCAGATCGCCCCCGAGGTGCTCGAGCACACCCGCTCGGTCGGCGAGCGCCAGGGCGGCGCCATCGACCACTGGCGCAACGCCTTCGACGACTGGGCCATGCGCGAGCCGGAGCGCAAGCAGTTGTTCGACCGGCTGCTGGCCAACGCCCTTCCGGACGGCTGGGCCGACGCCCTGCCCACCTGGGAGCCGGACGCGAAGGGCCTCGCCACGCGCAAGGCGTCGGGCGAGGTGCTGAAGGCGCTGGCCCCGGTGCTGCCGGAGCTGTGGGGCGGCTCGGCCGACCTGGCCGAGAGCAACAACACCACGATGGAGGGCGCCGACTCGTTCGGCCCCAAGAGCGCCGCCACCACGATGTGGAACGCGAACCCCTACGGCCGCACGCTGCACTTCGGCGTCCGCGAGCACGCGATGGGCGCGATCCTCAACGGCATCGCCCTGCACGGCCCGACCCGCCCCTACGGCGGCACGTTCCTGCAGTTCAGCGACTACATGCGGCCGGCGGTGCGGATCGGGTCGCTGATGAAGACCGCGGCCATCTTCGTGTGGACGCACGACTCCATCGGCCTCGGCGAGGACGGCCCCACCCACCAGCCGATCGAGCACCTCGCCGCGCTGCGCGCCATCCCGAACCTGTCGGTGCTGCGCCCGGCCGACGCGAACGAGACCGCCGCCGGCTGGCGGGCGACCGTCGAGTGGCAGGACGGCCCCGTCGGCATGGCGCTGACCCGGCAGAACGTGCCCACGCTCGAGGGCACCTCGTACGAGGGCGTCAAGAAGGGCGGCTACGTGCTGGCCGACGCCTCGAACGGCGACCCGCAGGTCGTGATCATCGCCACCGGTTCCGAGGTCCAGCTGGCGGTCGCCGCCCGGAAGACCCTCGAGGCGGACGGCGTTCCCACCCGCGTGGTGTCCATGCCCTGCGTGGAGTGGTTCGACGCGCAGGACGCCGCGTACCGCGACTCGGTGCTCCCGCCGTCGGTGAAGGCCCGCGTCGCGGTCGAGGCCGGCATCGCGATGCCGTGGTACCGGTTCGTCGGCGACGCCGGGCGGATCGTGAGCATCGAGCACTACGGCGCCAGCGCCGACGCGGCCACGCTGTTCGAGAAGTTCGGCTTCACGCCGGAGGCCGTCGTCGACGCCGCCCGCGCGAGCCTCGGCAAGTCCTGAACCCGCCACCTGAAGAAGGAGTACCGGCAATGAGCACCAACGCACGGCTCGCCGCGCTGTCCGAGGCGGGCGTCTCCATCTGGCTCGACGACCTGTCCCGCGAGCGGATCACCTCCGGCAACCTGGTCGAGCTGATCACCGAGCTCTCCGTCGTCGGCGTCACCACCAACCCGACCATCTTCGCCGCCGCGCTGAAGAACGGCGAGGCCTACAACGCGCAGGTCGACGAGCTGGCGAACCGCGGCGCGGACGTCGCGGCCGCGATCCGCGAGATCACCGTGGCCGACGTGCAGCAGGCCTGCGACGTCTTCAGCGGCACCTGGGAGGCCACCCAGGGGATCGACGGGCGCGTGTCGCTCGAGGTCGACCCGACCCTGGCCCGCGACACCGAGGCCACCGTCGCCCAGGCGCTGGACCTGTGGAAGGCCGTCGACCGGCCGAACCTGCTGGTCAAGATCCCGGCCACCGAGCCCGGCCTGCCGGCCATCACCCGCGCGCTGTCCGAGGGCGTGAGCGTGAACGTCACGCTGATCTTCTCGGTCGAGCGTTACGAGGCGGTCATGGAGGCGTTCCTCACCGGCCTCGAGCAGGCCGCCGAGAACGGCCAGGAGCTCTCCCGGATCGCGTCGGTCGCCTCGTTCTTCGTGTCCCGGGTGGACACCGAGATCGACGCGCGGCTGGACGAGATCGGCACGGACGAGGCGAAGGCGCTCAAGGGCAAGGCGGGCGTCGCCAACTCGCGGCTGGCCTTCGCCGCCTACGAGCAGGTCTTCGGCTCCGAGCGTTGGGCCGCGCTGGAGGCCAAGGGCGCCCGGCGGCAGCGGCCGTTGTGGGCCTCGACCGGTGTGAAGAACCCCGAGTACCCGGACACGCTGTACATCACCGAGCTCGTGGTCCCGAACGTCGTCAACACCATGCCGGAGAAGACCCTGCAGGCCTTCGCCGACCACGGCGAGGTGGAGGGTGACAAGGTCACCGGCACCGCCGCCGAGGCGCAGCAGGTCTTCGACGACCTCGAGCGCGTCGGCGTCGACCTCACGGACGTCTTCCTCACCCTCGAGAACGAGGGCGTGGACAAGTTCGAGAAGTCGTGGTCCGAGCTGCAGGAGTCGGTGAAGCAGCAGCTCGACGCCGCGAAGTAGGCCCGAGGCCGCGCCGCACGACCCCAGGAGGCTCACCCCCGTGACCTCGCGCCCCGCCGTCGGGCTCCCCGTCGTGGAGCTCGGCGGCGGTTCCCGTCCCGGCACCGGTCCGCTGGCCCGCGAGGCCCGGCGGGTCGCCGCCGAGCTCGCCACGGACGTCGTCGCGTCCCGGATCACCGACGCGGATCCCTCCGCGTGGGGCCCGGCCGCCGGCGACGGCCTGGGCTGGGCGGCGCTGCCCCGCACCTCGCGCCCGCTCGTCGGCCAGGTCGACGCCCTGCGCGAGGCCTTCCGCGTGGAGGGCGCCGCGCGCGTGCTGCTCGTCGGCGACGCGCGCTGGACCCTCGGCGCGCAGGTCCTCGCCGGCGAGTCCGGCCTGCTCCGGGTGCTCGACTCCCCCGATCCCGGTGCGGTCTCGCACGCGCTCGCCACCGACCTGAGCGGGACGGTGCTGGTCGTCGTCGATCCACCGGGCGACACCCCGTGGATCTCGGCGGTGCACGAGCTCCTCACCGCGGCCGTCGCCGAGGAGGTCGGCACGCGCGCGGCCGGGCGCACCGTGGTGCTCACCGAGGCCGGCTCGCCGCTCGACGAGAGCGCCCGGGCCGCCGGGTCCGTGGTGATCACCACCGAGCGGGACGTCCCCGGCGCGTGGTCCGTGCTCGGAGCACCCGGGCTGGTGCCCGCCGGCCTGGCCGGGGCGCCGGTCGGCGAGGTCCTCGACGACGCCCGCGCGGTGGCCGAGCTGCTCACCGCCGACGAGGCGGAGAACCCCGCGCTGGAGCTGGCCGGGGTGCTGGTCGCCGTCGGCGCCGGGGCCGTGCGCCTCGACCCCGCCGAGGGCCCGCCCGCGCTGGCGGAGTGGGTCGCCGCCCTGGTCGCCGCGGCCGGAGGCTCGCCGGTGCTCGTCGACGAGACCGATGCCGACGGGCTGCCGGGCGGGCCGACCCTCGCGCCCGCCTCCGCCCGGCACCCCGACGCCGTACCGGACGACCTGTCCGAGCTCCTCGACGGGAGGTCCGGCGGCAGCATCGGCAGCGCGGGCGTCGAACCGACCGTCGACGCACTGATCGCCGAGGTCACCGGGGCGGGCGCCGACGACCCGGACGACACCACTGGCGACGACGACGGCGACGATCTCGCCGGCGACCCCGCCGACGAGATCGTGCGCACCGGCGGCCCGCTGGGTGCCGAGCTGCTGCTGTGGGAGTACGCCGCCGCGGCGGCCTCCCGCCTGCTCGACGGCGAGGCGTTCGGTCCCGAGGCCCCCGCCACCGCCGGGGCGACCACGCCGGCGCCCCTGCCGCGGCTGGGGTCGGACGGCCTCGTCGACGTCCACGCGGCGGACTCGCCGACCGGCCCGGCCGACGATCCCGGCGCCGCGCTGCAGGCGCTGGTCGACGCCGTCCCGCCGGGCGGGCACCTGGCCCTGTCCGTGTGGCTGGACCCTGCCGACGACGCGTCCGTGGCCGTGCTGCGCGGCGAGCTGGCCCGGCGCGCGGGCGTGCCCGTGACGTTCGGCTGGGGCCCGCGGGACCGCGGGGCGCTGGCACCGTTCCGCCGCGACGACCCCCGACCGGGTGTCCTGTGCCTGGTCACGGGCGACCCGCCGGACGATCTCGTTCCCGATCCCGGGCCCGCCCTGACTAGTCTGGCGCTGACCGAGGCAGGCAGCGTCGCGGCCGACGTCGCGGCACGGGGCGTCCCCGTGCTGCGGCTGCACCTCGTGGACCGGGTGGCCGGGCTCGTCTCGCTCGCCCGCGCGGTCCAGGGGCTGCGCCCGGGTCCGGCGACCCGGACGAACTGATCGAGTCGACCGACCGAGCCGAGAGACGGAGCGTGTCATGACCAGCGGGACCAAGGGCATCCCCGCGACGACCGCGCACTGGGTGAATCCGCTGCGGGACCCCCGTGACAAGCGGCTCCCCCGCATCGCGGGCCCGTGCGGGCTCGTCATCTTCGGTGTGACCGGTGACCTGTCGCGCAAGAAGCTGATGCCGGCCATCTACGACCTCGCCAACCGCGGGCTGCTGCCGCCCGGCTTCGCGCTCACCGGCTTCGCCCGCCGGGACTGGGACGAGCAGGACTTCGGCCAGGTCGTGTACGAGGCCGTGAAGCAGCACGCGCGCACGCCGTTCCGCCAGGAGGTGTGGGACCGGCTCGCCGAGGGGTTCCGGTTCGTCCAGGGCTCCTTCGACGACGACGACGCCTTCGACCGGCTCGAGCAGACCGTCCGGGACCTGGACCGGGTCCGCGGCACCGGCGGCAACCACGCCTTCTACCTGTCGATCCCGCCGTCGGCCTTCCCCGTGGTGTGCAAGCAGCTCGCCCGCTCGGGCCTGTCCGCGCAGAACGACGACCAGTGGCGCCGCGTCGTCATCGAGAAGCCCTTCGGCCACGACCTCCAGTCGGCCAAGGAGCTCAACGCGATCGTCAACGACGTCTTCCCCGAGGACTCGGTCTTCCGGATCGACCACTACCTCGGCAAGGAGACGGTGCAGAACGTCCTGGCGCTGCGCTTCGCCAACCAGCTGTTCGAGCCGATCTGGAACAGCAACTACGTCGACCACGTGCAGATCACGATGGCCGAGGACATCGGCCTGGGCGGGCGCGCCGGGTACTACGACGGCATCGGCGCGGCCCGGGACGTCATCCAGAACCACCTCCTGCAGCTGCTCGCGTTCACGGCGATGGAGGAGCCGACGTCGTTCTCGTCGGACGAGCTGCGCAGCGAGAAGATCAAGGTGCTGCGGGCGACCAAGCTGGTGCTCCCGCTGAACGAGACCACCGCGCGCGGGCAGTACGAGGGCGGCTGGCAGGGCGGCGAGCTCGTCCGCGGACTCAAGGAGGAGGAGGGCTACGACCCGAACTCCACCACGGAGACCTTCGCCGCGATCACCTGCGAGATCGAGACCCGGCGCTGGGCCGGTGTCCCGTTCTACCTGCGCACCGGCAAGCGGCTGGGGCGCCGGGTCACCGAGATCGCCGTCGTGTTCAAGCGTGCGCCGCACCTGCCGTTCGACTCCACGATGACCGAGGAGCTCGGGCAGAACGCGCTGGTCATCCGGGTGCAGCCGGACGAGGGCGTGACCATGCGGTTCGGGTCGAAGGTGCCGGGCAGCCAGATGGAGGTCCGGGACGTCACCATGGACTTCGGCTACGGCACCGCCTTCACCGAGGCCTCCCCCGAGGCCTACGAGCGGCTGATCCTCGACGTGCTGCTCGGCGAGCCGTCGCTGTTCCCGGTGAACGACGAGGTCGAGCGGTCCTGGGAGATCCTCGACCCGGTGATCGAATACTGGCACGCGCTGCCCGAGGGCCCGCCGCCGTACCCCGCCGGCAGCTGGGGCCCGGAGCAGGCCAACGAGATGCTCGCCCGTACCGGCCGCAGCTGGCGCCGGCCGTAAGGAGCCCCGGATGATCGTCGACCTGCCGTCGAGCAACACCTCGGCGGTGAACAAGAAGCTGGTCGAGCTGCGCGAGCGCGGCGGCGTGCTCGCCCTCGGCCGCGTGCTCACCCTCGTCGTCGTCACGGACGACGGTTCCGCGATCGAGAGCGCCATCGAGTCCGCCAACACCGCGAGCCGCGAGCACCCCTGCCGGGTGATCGTCCTGGCCCGCGGCCAGCGCAAGGCCGCGGCTCGCCTGGACGCGCAGATCCGGGTCGGCGGCGACGCCGGTGCCAGCGAGGTGATCGTGCTGCGCGGCTACGGCGCGCTGGCCGGGGGTGAGGCCGGCGCCGGCATGGTGATGCCGCTGCTGCTGCCCGACGCCCCGGT
This sequence comes from Pseudonocardia sp. NPDC049154, assembly GCF_040648315.1. Lineage (NCBI taxonomy): Bacteria > Bacillati > Actinomycetota > Actinomycetes > Pseudonocardiales > Pseudonocardiaceae > Pseudonocardia > Pseudonocardia sp. NPDC049154. The sequence goes on along the minus strand of NZ_JBEZDN010000039.1, from coordinate 12,359 downwards.
CGTCGCCTGGTGGCCGGAGGAGGCCCCGGCCGTGCCGGCCGAGGACCCGATCGGCCAGCTCGCGCAGCGCCGGATCACCGACGCGCTGTCGTCGAAGAACCCGATCAAGGCGTTCGAGCAGCGCCGGGCGCACCACGTCGCCGGCGACACCGACCTCACCTGGACCCGGCTCACCCAGTGGCGCGCGCTGCTGGCCGCGGCGCTCGACTTCCCGCCGCACGACGAGGTCACGGGCGCGCTCGTGGCCGGCGAGCAGGTGTCGCCGTCGACCGACCTGCTCGCGGGCTGGCTGGTCACGCGGCTCGGGGTGAAGGTCAAGCGCTCCCCCGCCTCGCGCGGCCAGGGCATGTCGCTGGTCCGGCTCACCCGGGCGTCGGGCCCGATCGAGCTGGTCCGGCCGGACGGCAAGACGGCCACGCTGTCCCAGCCCGGCCAGCCGGACCGGATGATCGCCCTGGCCCGTCGCGGGGTGCCGGACTGCCTCGCCGAGGAGCTGCGCCGGCTCGACCCGGACGACACCTACGGCGAGGCCCTCGCCGGCGTCGACACCATCTCCCGCGGCCGGACGGCGGTGAAGGTGTGAGCGGCGGGGCCCCCGAGATCGCCCTCCACTCCGATGCGGACGTCCTGGCCGCCGCCACCGCCGCGCGCCTGGTCACCCGGCTCGTCGACCTGCAGGCCACCGGGAACATCCCGCGCCTGGTGCTGACCGGGGGCGGGGTGGGCATCAAGCTCCTCGCGCACATCCGGGACTCGCCGGCCCGAGCCGCGGTGGACTGGTCGCGCGTCGAGTTCTACTGGGGCGACGAGCGCTTCCTCCCCGCCGGCGACCCCGAGCGGAACGAGACCCAGGCCCGCGAGGCGCTGCTCGACCACGTCGACGTCGACCCGTCGCTGGTCTACCCGATGGGCGCGGACGTGGGCACCGGACCCTCGGGGGCCGACGAGGCGGCCGCGGAGTATGCCGACCTGCTGGCCCGCAAGGCGCGGCCCGAGGACCACGGGGACGTGCCCGCCTTCGAGATCACGCTGCTGGGCATGGGCGGCGAGGGGCACACGGCCTCGATCTTCCCCGAGTCGCCGGCGGTCTACGAGACCGAGCGGACCGTCGTGCCGGTCTACAACTGCCCCAAGCCCCCGCCGACCCGGGTCTCGCTGTCGCTCCCGGCCATCCGCACCTCCCAGGAGGTCTGGATCATCACGGCCGGCGAGGAGAAGGCCGCCGCCGTGAGCATGGCGCTCGGCGGGGCGGGCGAGGTCGCGATCCCGGTCGCGGGCGCCCGCGGCCGGTTGCGCACCCGCTGGCTCCTCGACCGCGCGGCCGCGTCGAAGCTGCCGTCGGACCTGCGCAACCCGTAGCGGCTGATCCGTGCGGCACCTGATCGTCGACGGCGCCAACGTGGTCGGCTCCCGGCCGGACGGCTGGTGGCGGGACCGGGCGGGCGCGGCGGGCCGGCTCGCCGCGCAGCTCGCCGAGGCCCGGCGGTCGGGGGCGCTGGCCGCGCTCGGCGACCGGGTCCTGCTGGTGCTGGAGGGTGCGGCCAAGCGCGCCGACGTCCCCGAGGACCTCGACGTGCTGCTCGCCCCGCGGGACGGCGACTCGGCGATGGTCGAGCTGGCCCACGACCTCGGCGAACGGGACGAGGACGTGTGCGTGGTGACCGCGGACCGCGAGCTCACGCGGCTCCTCCACGCGGTCGGCGCCAGCACGGTCACACCCCGCGCCCTCCTCGCCCTGTTGTAGGCGAACGGCGCTCTCGCTCATACCTGGTGAGCGAGAGTGCCGCTCGCTCATCTCGAGGCGGTGGTGCGGTCAGCGGCGGCGGGTGGAGCGGGCGGCCGCGGCGGCGCGGGCGTGCACCGCGCCGGCGACGACCGAGCGACGCGGCAGCGGGCTGGAGTAGACGACGCTGGTGGTCACCCCTCCGAGCCCGGCGACCCGGCCCGTGACCTCCTCCAGGTGCCGCATCGTGCGGGTCCGGACGGTGAGCACGAAGCAGTCCTCCCCGGTGACGTGGTGCGCCTCGATGATCTCCGGTGTGGTGGCGAGGAGGTCGCGGAAGGGCGTGTAGTTGCCGCTCGGGTAGCGCAGCCGGACCAGCGCCATGATCGGCAGCCCGAGCTTCTCGGGATCGACCTCGCAGCCGTAGCCGGTGATCACCCCGCTCTCCTCGAGCCGGCGCACCCGCTCGGTGACCGCGCTGGGCGAGAGCCCCACCAGCCGGCCCAGGTCGGCGTAGCTCGCCCGCCCGTCCCGCTGCAGTGCTTCCAACAAGCGCCAGTCGGTGTCGTCGAGGGAATCCGCGGCCATGGCGGCACCCTAGCCGTCGAATCCACGGCTCCGGTCCGGCGGCGATGAGTTCGTCCGGTTCGTGCCGTCTCCTCTGCAACGAGCAGGAACCCACGAGCCGAGCACGAGGAGTCCCCGATGAAGCAGATCGCCACCTGCCTGTGGTTCGACGGTCAGGCGCAGCAGGCCGCGGAGTTCTACACCTCCGTGTTTCCGAACTCGGAGATCACCGAGGTCCAGCGCTACCCCGAGGGCGCGCCCGGGCCCGCCGGTGAGGTCATGATCGTGTACTTCACCCTCGACGGGCGCGAGTTCGCCGGGCTCAACGGCGGCCCGCAGTTCCCGCACACCGAGGCGATCTCGTTCGTGGTGCCGTGCGAGGACACCGACGAGATCGACCGGTACTGGGACGCGCTGATCGAGGGCGGCCAGCCCCAGCCGTGCGGGTGGCTGAAGGACAAGTTCGGTGTCTCCTGGCAGGTCGTGTCGCTCGAGGCCGAGGAGTGGATGAAGGACCCGGACACCACGAAGGCCAACCGGACCATGCAGGCGATGCTGTCCCAGTTCGGCAAGCCCGACGTCGAGGCGATGCGCAAGGCGTACGAGGGCGAGACGGCCGACGCGTGAGCGTCCGGGGTGCCGATCCACACTGAATCTAAGCTGGTCGCATGACCGGCCACGTGCGCATCGGCACCCCGCTCGCCCCCTCCGCCACCCGCGTCATGCTGCTCGGCGCCGGCGAGCTCGGGAAGGAGGTCGTGATCGCCTTCCAGCGGCTCGGCGTCGAGGTCGTGGCGGTCGACCGGTACCCCGACGCGCCCGGGCACCAGGTCGCGCACCGCGCGCACGCGATCGACATGACCGACCCGGTCGCGCTCACGGCGCTGATCGAGCAGGAGCAGCCGCACTACGTCATCCCCGAGATCGAGGCGATCGCCACCACCGCGCTGCTGGCCGTCGAGGAGGCCGGCACGACCATCGTCGTCCCGACGGCCCGCGCCACCCGGCTGACGATGGACCGCGAGGGGATCCGCCGGCTCGCCGCCGAGGAGCTCGGCCTGCCCACCTCGCCGTACGCCTTCGCGGACTCGCTCGACGAGGTCCGTGACGCGATCGAGGGCGGCGCCGGGGGCGGGATCGGCTACCCGTGCGTGCTCAAGCCGGTGATGTCGTCGTCGGGCAAGGGGCAGTCCGTCCTGCGCTCGGCGGCGGACCTCGAACCGGCGTGGGCGTACGCGATGGCCGGCGGCCGGGTCGCCGGCACCCGGGTCATCGTCGAGGGCTTCGTCGAGTTCGACTATGAGATCACCCAGCTCACGGTGCGTGCGGCCGGCCCGGACCACACCACCGGCACCCACTTCTGCGCGCCGATCGGGCACGTGCAGGAGGACGGGGACTACGTCGAGTCGTGGCAGCCGCAGCCCATGTCCGAGGCCGCGGCCGCGGCGGCCCGGGCCGTCTCCGGCCGGATCACCGAAGCCCTCGGCGGCCGGGGCATCTTCGGTGTCGAGCTGTTCGTGCGCGGCGACGAGGTGCTGTTCTCCGAGGTCTCCCCGCGGCCGCACGACACCGGCCTGGTCACGCTGGCGACCCAGCGGCTCTCCGAGTTCGAGCTGCACGCCCGCGCCGTGCTGGGCCTGCCGGTCGACGTCACCCTCCGCTCCGCCGGCGCCTCGGCGGTGATCTACGGCGGGATCGACGCCAAGGCCGTCGGGTTCGAGGGGGTCGACGCGGCGCTGGCCGTGGCGGGCTCGGACCTCCGCCTCTTCGGCAAGCCCGAGAGCTTCGTGAAGCGTCGGATGGGGGTGGCGGTCGCCGCCGCCGACGACGTCGAGACGGCGCGCGAGCGGGCGAAGGAGGCCGCCGGACTCGTCCGCGTCGTCACGGAGTGACCGGGAAATCCACGGCGGACGAGGCCGTGCGCCGTGGATTCTGCCTTCCCGAGCACGCGACACCTGCCTAGCGTCGTGGGCATGACGATCTCCGCTCCGGTCTCGCCCGTGCTGGCCGTCCCGCCCGCCTCCCCCACCGAGGCGGCGGCCCACTTCGCGGCCCGGCTGACCTTCTTCACCGACGTCGCCGACGTGCACGCCGCCCTCGGCGGGCCGGACCCCGGCTTCGTGCTCGTGGACACCCGCAACCGCGCGGCATGGGACCAGGGGCACGTGCCCGGTGCCGTGCACGTCCCCCACGCCACACTCCCCGGCGATCTCGATCCGGCCGTCCCCGTGGTCACCTACTGCTGGGGCCCGGGCTGCGACGGCGCGACCCGCGGCGCGCTCGCACTGGCCCGCGCGGGCTTCCGGGTCAAGGAGATGCTGGGCGGGATCGAGTACTGGATCCGCGAGGGCTTCCCCGTCGAGACCGCCGACGGCGTCCGCAGAGGTGAGCCGGACCCCCTGACCACGCCCTGCGGCTGCTGAGCGCGGAGGTCAGGTGCTGGGCACGGTGCCCGGCGGCAGCTCCCGCTTCCCGTCCGGCGTGCCCTCCGCGGCGCGGTGGCGGTGCCAGTGCGGCGGCGTGAGGTGGATCTGCGCGGCGTAGACCACCCAGCCCGCCACCGACAGCCCCAGCCACGTGATCAGCCGGTAGACCAGCACGGTCGCGGCGGCGGGCGCGGCCGGCGCGCCCGAGGCGAGCAGCACGCCGAGCAGCCCCGTCTCGGCCAGCCCCGCACCCCCGGGCAGCACCTGCAGCGCGATGCTGAGCTGGACGACGAGGAAGCCGAGGGCGAGGGTCGTCCACCGGGCGTCGAGCCCGAGGGCGGTGGCGCAGGCGTGCAGGGCCAGGAAGTCCGCGGCCCAGCTGGCCAGGGCGGTGCCGGTGAGCAGCAGCCACTGCCAGGGCGTCGGGTGCAGGATGTCGATGCGCTCGGTCAGCCGGTTCGCGGTGGCCTCCGGGTCCGACGCCCAGCCGCCGCGGCAGTCGTGGCACACGCCGGGCACCCGGCGCCACAGGTGCACCAGGCCGAGGAGGATCCGGTGCAGCACCGAGGCGTGCGTGAGCACCGACCAGAACCCCATCGTCCCGAGGGCGATGGCGGCGGCGACCAGCACGGCCAGCCACATCGGCATCCAGCCGGCCGCGCCGACGATGAAGACCGCGCCGACCAGCAGGACGATCGTCGACAGGGCGCCGGGCAGGAACACCGACCAGGAGGCCAGCGCCGCGTCCACCCCGCGGCTGCGGAGCCGGGCGATGGAGTACGCGAGCGCCCCGGCCCCGCCCACGACGGGGACGGTGTTGGCGATCGCGTTCTCGGCGAAGGTGATGGCCTGGACCGTGCGGCCGGACACGCGCGCGCCGCCGATCACGAGCATCACGCGGTGCAGCTCGCCGTAGAGCACGAGCGCGGTCACCGCGAGCACCACCGCGAGACCGAACCACCCCGGCCGCAGGTGGGACAGCGGCTCGTCCGCCTCGCGGACGGCGCGCACCATCGCCGGCAGCTGCCACGCGATGTAGCCGAGAGCGGCCGCGACCAGGATCCAGTGCAGCACCGTCTTGATGTGCCGCAGCGGCCACGTCAGGGCCGAACGCAGGCGTAGTGCCGCCATCGAAACTCCCCGGTGCTCCGCCTCCGACCCAGGCTAGCCCCGGGCTGGGCGGGCGACCGCGATCCGGGTCTCAGCCCTGCTCCTCCGGCAGCCGGTTGTTGTTGTAGTCGTCGTAGGCCGACAGGTCGAGGAAGCCGTGCCCGCTGTAGTTGAAGAGGATCACCTTCTCCTCCCCGGTCTCCTTGGCGGCCAACGCCTCGTCGATCGCGGCCCGGACCGCGTGCGCGCACTCCGGCGCCGGGATCTTGCCCTCGACCCTGGCGAACTGCACCGCCGCCTCGAACACCTTGCCCTGCGGGTAGGCCACCGCCTCCATCCGACCCGCCTTGACCAGGGACGACACCAGCGGCGAGTCGCCGTGGTAGCGCAGTCCGCCCGCGTGGATGGACGGCGGCACGAAGTCGTGCCCGAGGGTGTACATCGGCATCAGCGGGGTCAGCCCGGCGACGTCACCGAAGTCGTAGTCGAACCGGCCCCGGGTCAGGGTCGGGCAGGACAGCGGTTCGACGGCGAGCAGCCGCACGCCCTCGTCCGGCACGAACGGGAACGCGATCCCACCGAGGTTGGACCCGCCCCCGCAGGAGGCGAGGACGACGTCCGGCAGCCGCTCCCCCGCCAGCTCCAGCTGCTCCCTGGCCTCGAGCCCGATCACGGTCTGGTGCAGCAGCACGTGGTTGAGCACCGAGCCCAGCGCGTAGTGCGTGTCCTCGCGGCCCACGCAGTCCCGCACGGCGTCGGAGATCGCGGCGCCGAGCGAGCCGGGGTGACCGGGCTCGTCCACCGGGGACGGGACCACGGAGCCGCCCCAGGTCTCCATCGCGATCCGGCGGTACGGCTTCTGCTCGTAGGAGGCGCGGACCATGTAGACCTGCAGCTCCAGGCCGTACTGCGCGGCAGCGTAGGACAACGCGGTGCCCCACTGCCCGGCGCCGGTCTCCGTGGTGAGGCGGGTGATGCCCTCCTTGGCGTTGTAGAACGCCTGGGGCACGGCGGTGTTGGTCTTGTGGCTGCCCGACGGCGAGCCGGACTCGTCCTTGAAGTAGATCCGGGCGGGCGTGCCGAGCGCCCGCTCGAGCCGTTCGGCCCTGACCAGCGGGGTGGGGCGCCACAGCTTCAGGATGTCCAGGACCTCGCCCGGGACGTCGATCCAGGGTGCGGTCGACACCTCCTGCCCGATGAGCTCCATCGGGAACAGCGGCGTCAGGTCGTCGGGACCGACGGGCTCGCGCGTGGCCGGGTGCAGCGGCGGGTCCACCGGCTCCGGCAGGTGCGGCGCCACGTTGAACCAGGCGCTCGGGATCCGGTCGGGCGGCAGCGTCCAGCGACTCATGGCGCGGAGGCTAGCGATCACCGGGCCGGCGAGGAAGGGCCCACCGACTGCTCCGCGGGCAGCTGCGGACGCACGTCCGGCCGGGCCCGCCCGTCGGCCCGCGCCCGGACGGAACGGGACCTGTGGTCCTTGACCGGCCCGCGGGGGCGTCACGAGCATCGCGGCACAGTACGGCCGTGCGGTCGGGGCGACCGGCCGGGCGGCCTGCCCGGCCGGGGTCACGGCGGCGCCGCCGCGGGAGGTCCCATGCCGGCACGGTCCGTCCCGACCCGCCCGCCGAGCCCGTGGCCCGGCCGGACCGTGCCGAGGCCACCGCCCTCGCCCGGGCCGCCGGCGGCTCGGGGATCGTGTTCGCCGCGCTGTTCGTCGTCGCGCTCGTGCTGGTGTCGCAGGGCCCCGGCCTCGACGCCCCGGACGACGCCTACACCGCCTTCTTCACCTCGGGCCGCTCCTCGCTCCTGGTCTCCGTCGGCCTCTACGTGGTGCCCTTCGCCGGGATCGCGTTCCTCTGGCACATGGTCGCGACCAGGACGTACCTGTAGGTCATCACGCCGCGCTCGTGGGCGCGGATCCCGCACTGGCTGCACCTGGCGTCGGGCGTGGTCTTCGTGTCGCTGCTCTTCGCCGGGACCGCGACCGCCGGCGGGGCCGCCCTGCTCACCCGCTTCTCGTCCGCCGCGCCCCCACCGCCCGACGTCGTCCGCACCCTGATGACGGTCGGCTTCACCATGGTGTTCGTCTACGGCGTCCGGGCCGCCGGCATGTTCATGATCACCACGACGACCGGGCTGGGTCGCGCGCTCCCCCGGCCGCTCGCCGTCGTCTCGTACCTGGCCGCGGCGTTCCTGCTGGTCAGTACCACGTTCCATCCCTCGGTCCTGCTGGTGTTCCCCGGCTGGGTGCTCGTGCTGGGCGTCCTGCTGCTGGTGCGCCGCCCGGGACGGGAGGACGGCCCCACGAAGGAGGACCAGGATGAGCAGTGAGACCGGCAGCCCCGGTACCGGCGGGATCATCGGGATCGACGACCTGCCCGGTCCGCACCCGCTGCCCGTGCTCGGCAACCTGCTCGACATCGACAGCGTGGCCCCGCTCGACGGGTTCGCGCGGATGGCGAAGGAGTACGGCCCGATCTACCGGATCAGCATGCCGGGCGGGACGAGGCTGATCCTCACCGGCGCCGCGCTCGCCCAGGAGGTGTTCGACGACGCCCGGTTCGACAAGGCGCTGGGCGGCGGGCTGGCCCAGCTCAGCGGGGGACCGATCGGGAACGGCCTGTTCACCTCGCAGACGGACGACCCGCTCTGGCACCGGGCGCACGAGATCCTCATGGCGCCCTTCTCGATGCGCGCGATGCGGGACTACGTGCCGCGGATGGTCGACATCGGCGAGCAGCTCATGGAGAAGTGGGCCCGGCTCAACCCCGGCGAGGAGGTCGACGTCCCGGCCGACATGACCCGGCTGACCCTCGACACGATCGCGCTCTGCGGGTTCGGCTACCGGTTCAACTCCTTCTACCGCGACACCCCACACCCCTTCGTGCAGGCCATGACCCGGGTGCTCACCGAGGCGCAGGGCCGGCAGCGGCAGCTGCCCATCCAGACCCGCCTGCGGGTCCGCGCGCAGCGGCAGCTCGAGGAGGACGCGACCTTCATGAGCGACCTCGTCGACGGCCTGGTGCGCGAGCGCCGGGCCCAGGGCGAGGCCGCCGACAACACCGACCTGCTCGGCCGCATGCTGGTCGGCCGGACCCGGGACGGCGAGTCGCTGCCGGACGAGAACATCCGCGCGCAGTGCATCACGTTCCTCATCGCCGGCCACGAGACCACCTCCGGCCTGCTGTCCTTCGCCATCTACGAGCTGCTCGAGAACCCGGAGGCGGCACAGCGCGCCCGCGACGAGGTCGACGAGATCCTCGGCGACGACGCCGCGCCGACCTTCGAGCAGATCGGCCGGCTCCGGTACGTCCGCCAGGTGCTCGACGAGACGCTGCGGCTGTGGCCGACCGCGCCCGGCTTCACCCGCCGGCCGCGCGAGGACACGGTCATCGGCGGCCGGTACGCGATCCCGGCGAACACGCCGATCACCGTGCTGGCGGGCGCGCTGCACCGGGACACCTCGGTCTGGGACGACCCGGAGCGCTTCGACCCCGACCGGATGGCCGCGGACAAGCTCGCGGCCCTCCCGCCGCACGTCTACAAGCCGTTCGGCACCGGGCAGCGCGCCTGCATCGGACGGCAGTTCGCGCTGCAGGAGGCCACGCTGGTGCTCGGCATGCTGCTGCAGCGGTTCGAGCTCGAGGACCAGCTCGACTACCAGCTCCACACCACGACCACGCTGACCGTCAAGCCGGAGGACTTCCGGATCGTCGTCCGTCCACGGGCCGGGCGCACCCTCCGCGCGGCCCCGGCCGCCGAGGGCGCGGGCACCGGCACGGTGGGCGAGGCAGTGCCCGCCGGGGCACCGGAGCCGCTGGTCGCGCGGCACGGCACCCCGCTCGCCGTGCTGTTCGGGTCCAACCTCGGCACCGCGGAGGCGCTGGCGACCACGCTCGCCGGCGAGGGCACCGCGCGCGGGTTCGACGTGACCCTCGGCCCGCTCGACGACCACGTCGGCGCGCTGCCGGAGAAGGGGGCGGCGATCGTCGTCAGCTCGTCGTACAACGGCACCCCGCCGGACAACGCGGCGAAGTTCTGCGAGTGGCTCGGTGGGCCCGACGCCCGCGTGCCCGGCACGGGGTTCGCGGTCTTCGGCTGCGGCGACCGCGAGTGGGCCGGCACCTACCAGGCCGTCCCGACGCGCCTCGACGACGGGCTGGCCGCGGCGGGCGGCCGGCGCGTCCACCCGCGGGCCGGCGGCGACGCGAGCGGCGACTTCGACGCGGCCTACCGCGACTGGCACGCGGGCCTGTGGGCCGACCTGGCCCGTGCGCTCGACCTGCCGGACGAGGTGGGCGCGCAGCTGCGGCAGGGTCCGCGGCTGACGGTCACGCTCACGAACCGCCAGGTCACCAACCCGGTCGTGCTCTCGTACCACGCCCGGCCGGGCCGGATCACCGCCAACCGCGAGATGATCGTCGGGTCGAACGGCAAGCCGGCCGAGCGCTCGACCCGGCACGTGGAGATCGCGCTGCCCGAGGGCGTGACCTACGGGGCGGGCGACCATCTCGGCGTGCTGCCGCGCAACGGCATCGACCTCATCCGCCGCGTGATCACGCACTTCGGTCTCGACGGCGCGCAGTACCTCACGATCATCCCGACCGGGACGGCGCCGACCCACCTGCCGGTCGACGAGCCCGCCCCGCTGCTCGGGGTGCTCGCCACCTGCGTGGAGCTGCAGGACGTGGCGACGCGCGGGGATGTCGAGACCCTGGCCCGGTACACCGACGACCCCGCGGCGAAGGCCGAGCTCGAGGCGCTCGCGGGCGACGGGTACCGGGCGGGCGTGGCCGAGCCGTACCGCTCGGTGCTCGACCTGCTCGAGGCGTTCCCGGCGTGCGCGCTGCCCTTCGCCGAGTTCCTCGGCCTGCTGCCGCCGCTGCGCCCGCGGTACTACTCGATCTCGTCCTCGCCGCGGACGGGGAACGCCGACTGCAGCATCACCGTCGGTGTGGTCCGCGGGCCCGCGCGCTCGGGGTCCGGGGTCTACCACGGCACCTGCTCCGGTCACTTGTCGGAGCTGCCGACGCAGGGCACCGCGTTCGTGTTCGTGCGCAAGCCGACGATCGCCTTCCGCCCGCCGGCCGACCCCAGCACCCCGATGATCATGATCGGGGCCGGGACCGGGCTCGCGCCCTTCCGGGGGTTCCTGCAGGACCGGGCCGCCGACGCGGCGGAGGGCCGGACCGTCGGCCGGTCGCTGCTGTTCTTCGGCTGCCGCAGCCCGGAGAGCGACGAGCTCTACGCCGACGAGCTGCGCGGGCTCGAGGAGCAGGGCCTCGTGCACGTCGTGCTGGCGTACTCGCGCTACGCCGGGGCACCCCGGCAGTACGTGCAGGAGTCGATGCTCGAGCACGCCGACGAGGTGTGGGAGCTGCTCCAGCAGGGGGCGGCGGTGTTCGTGTGCGGCAACGCCTCGACCATCGCCCCCGGGGTGCGGGCGGCGCTGCGGCAGGTGTTCCGGGACCGGACCGGCGCGTCCGAGGCCGACGCCGACGCGTGGCTGGCCGGGTTGCGCGCCGCCGACCGGTTCCTGGAGGACATCTGGGGCAGCGGCACCGGCTGAGCCCTCCCCGAGAACGCCGCCGGCCCCGCGGGAAGCGGGGCCGGCGACGGGTCTCTGCAGGTCAGAGCTCGCGCGAGGCGCGCAGCCGCGCGAGGGCCTCCTCGAGGATGGCGGCACCGTCCTCGTCCGAGCGGCGCTCCTTCACGTACGCGAGGTGCGTCTTGTACGGCTCGTTGCGCGGCGCGGCGGGCGGCGAGGCCTGCTCGCGACCGGCCGGGAGGCCGCAGCGCGGGCAGTCCCAGAACTCCGGGATCTCCGCCTCGGCCGCGAACGACGGCCGGGTCTCGTGGCCGTTGGCGCAGAAGTACGGGATCCGGGCGCGCGGGGCGGTCTCACCCCGCTCCGACTCCCCCATCGGGCCGGCCCCGACCCGGGTTCCTCGGATCGCGTTGCCGCCGGACATCGCCATGGTGCTCTCCTCCGCTCGACGCCGCTGTGGTGCAGGGCGTGACTGCAGGGCGTTCGGTCAGGCCCCGACCTTGACCAGCAGGCCGGTCCCGATGATGGCGACCAGCCAGATCGCCGCGGTGAACAGCGTCAGCCGGTCCAGGTTCTTCTCGACGACACTCGACCCCGAGAGGCTCGACTGCACACCGCCGCCGAAGAGGCTCGACAGGCCGCCTCCGCGTCCGCGGTGCAGCAGGATCAGCAGCACCAGCACGACGCTGGAGACGATCAGCACGATCTGGAGCGCCAGGATCATCCCGTTCTCATCCGCCCTCTCGAAGCCCGGCAGGGGTGTCCACTGTAACCGGCGCCGCTCGCCCGCTCGCCCCGGGCCGTGTTCCGTGGGTCGCCGGGAGCAGGCGCTCCGTTACCGGACCGTCGACCGCACCCCACCGACCGTCCAACGGCCGCCACCGTCCCCGGGTTCCCGCCCCGGGTCCCCGCTACCCCTGATTCCGGCGAGCCCCGCCCCGGAATGCACGAACGGCGCTCTCGCTCACCCCATGTGAGCGAG
>NZ_JBEZDN010000038.1:0-61078 GCF_040648315.1 Pseudonocardia sp. NPDC049154 | reverse complement strand
GGACTCCGCGAAGCGCCGGGCGCAGTCGCAGGCCAGGGCGCCGAAGACGTCCCCGTGCAGGGTCTCGGCCACCAGGGCGTGCGGGAGGTGGTGGCGGCCCTCGTGGGCGACGACCAGGCGCGCGTCGACGGCGGGGGCGAGGGCCCCGGCCAGCTCACCGACCGGGACGTCGGCCACCGCGGCGAGCAGGACGGCGTCGACCCCGCCCGTGGTGCCGGCGTCGAGCACCGCGGCGGCCCGCAGGATCCGGGGGACCGGCTCGGCGAGCAGATCCAGCCTGCGCTCCAGCACCGCCCGGACGCCGGTCGGCAGCGCGGTGACCGCGTCGTCGTCCCGGGTTCGCAGCATGCGCACGATCTCGGCCGCGAAGAACGGGTTGCCGCCGGTGCGGCGGTGCAGTGTCGCGGCCACCCCGTCGTCGACCCGTTCGCCGGTGGCCGCCTGCAGGGCCGCGCCGAGGTCGGCGGCCGCCAGCCCGGACAGCACGATCCGCCGGTCGGCGGCCACCGCGGCCATCCCACCCGGTTCGGTGTCCCGGTAGGTGCCCAGCACCAGGACGGGCGCCTCACCCACGTGCGCTCGGAGCGCCGCGAGCAGGCGCAACGAGTCCGGGTCCGCCCAGTGCAGGTCGTCGAGGACGAGCAGGACGGGCGCGGCCGCACGCAGGGCCGCGCCGACGGCGTCGAACATGAGGAAGCGGGCCAGCTCGGCGTCGCCGCCGGGCACGGCGAGCGCCTCGGCCCGGCCGAGCCGGCCCAGGAGCTGGGCCCACGGCCAGTAGGGCGGGGCGCCGCCCTCCTGCTGGAACGCCGCCCACGCCGTGGCGACGCCCGCCTCCCGCATCCGCGCAGCGAACTCGGCGGCCAGGGTCGTCTTGCCGATGCCGGGCTCGCCGGTGAGCAGCGCGGTCCAGCCGCGGCCCGTGCGCAGGGCGTCGGCCGCCGCACCCTCGAGCTCGCGCAGCTCCGCGTCTCGCCCGACCAGCATCCCGGGAGGGTAGAGCCGACGGGCGCGGTACGGATGCATCACGCGTCCGGAGACGCCCTCTGGTCCGCAGTATGGATCCATAGCGCGTTCCCCGGACCCGCTCGAGCGCGCTATGGATCCACAACGCGGTTCTGAGTACGGCCTGGCCGCGCTATGGACGCGGTTCGGGCGCCCGCTGTGCGCCCCCGACGGCCGGGTGTGGTCGGTGCGCTGTGAAACCATGAGCGGGTGAGTTCGCCCGATCACGAGGGGGTGCCCGCCCGGCAGGTCCTCCGGCTCGCGGTGCAGGCGCTGCCCGTGCTGGCCGCGGAGCCGTTGTACGTGCTGGTCGACACCGCCGTCGTCGGGCGGCTGGGGGCGGTGCCGCTCGCCGGGCTGGCCGTCGCGGGCGTGCTGTTCGCGCAGGTCACCACGGCGCTGAACTTCCTCTCCTACGGCACCACCGCCCGCTCGGCCCGGCTGCACGGCGCGGGCCGGCGGCCCGAGGCGGTCGTCGAGGGCGTGCAGGCCACCTGGGTGGCGCTCGCCGTCGGGCTGCTGGTGCTCGGCGTCGGCCAGCTGGTCGCGCGGCCGGTCGCGAACGCGCTCGGCGACGGCGGTGCGGTCGCCGACGCCGCCGTCGGCTGGCTGCGGATCGCCCTGTTCGGGGCACCGCTGATCCTCGTCACGCTCGCCGGGAACGGCTGGATGCGCGGCGTGCAGGACACCGCCCGCCCGCTGCGCTACGTCCTCGCCGGCAACGGCCTGTCCGCCGTGCTCTGCCCGGTGCTGGTGCACGGGCTGGGGTGGGGCCTGGAGGGCTCGGCCGTCGCGAACGTGGTGGCGCAGGTCGTCGTCGCCGGGCTGTTCCTGGTCGCGCTCGGCCGGGAGAAGAAGGCGCACCCCGAGGTGTCCCTGCTCCCGCGGCTGCCGCTGATCCGCGCGCAGCTGTCCATGGGCCGCGACCTCATCCTGCGCACCGCCGGCTTCCAGATCTGCTTCCTGTCGGCCACGGCGGTGGCGGCGCGGTTCGGGGCGTCGGCGGTGGCCGCGCACCAGGTCGTGCTGCAGCTGTGGAACTTCCAGGCCCTCGTGCTCGACGCCGTCGCCATCGCCGCGCAGGCCCTCGTCGGCGCCGCGCTGGGCGGGGGCGGCGCCGAGCACGCGAAGGGCGTGGCGGCGCAGGTGATCCGGTACGGGCTGATCCTCGGCGTGGTGTTCGCGGGCGTGTTCGCCGCGCTCTACCCGGTGCTGCCCGGCCTGTTCACCGCCGACGCCGCTACCGTGGACACGATCCCGCAGGCCTGGTGGTTCTTCGTCGCGCTGCAACCCGTGGCCGGCGTGGTGTTCGCGATCGACGGCGTGCTGCTCGGGGCCGGCGACGCCGCGTTCCTGCGGACGACGACCCTGCTCGCGGCCGTCGGCGGCTTCCTCCCGCTGATCTGGATCTCGCTCGTCGCGGGCTGGGGGCTGGTCGGGATCTGGACCGGCCTGTCCCTGTTCATGCTGATCAGGTTCGTGGCGGTGGGCCTGCGGACGCGGTCGGGACGCTGGGCGGTGCCGGGCGCCGTGCTGGGTCCGGCGGAGAACCCGCAGGCAGGCTGACCCGGAAGAGCGTCCCGGGGTCGCGCGGCACCACCTCGACCGACCCGCCGAGCCGGCGCACGATCCGGGCGACCAGCGCCAGCCCGATCCCGCGCGGCCGGTCCGGCCGGGCCTCCTTGGTGGAGAACCCGTGCTCGAACACGTCGTCGGCGGCCTCGGGCGGGATGCCCGGTCCCGAGTCGGCGACCTCGAGCACGCCGTCGGCGAGGCGCACCTCGACCCACGGGTCGGGCGAGCCCTCCGCGGCGTCGAGCGCGTTGTCGACGAGGTTGCCGACGAGCGAGACGAGGTCGTCCGGGCCGAGGGGGACGGGGTCCTCGGTCTCGTCGTGCACGGTGAAGGCGATCCCGCGCTCGCTCGCGGTCCACGCCTTGTCGGTGAGCAACGCGGCCAGCACCGGGTCGTGCACGGTGTCGAGCACCGGCCCGCGCGCCCGGTCGACCGCCGCGGTGCCGGCCCGCAGCGCGTCGTCGGTGTCGCCGACCTGCACCAGGGTGAGCACGGTCTGCATCCGGTTGGCGAACTCGTGGGCCTGCCCGGCGAGCGCCCGGGCCCGGTCCCGCGCGGCGTCGCGCTCGCGCAGCACCCCCGACAGCTCCGTCCGGTCCCGCAGCGTGACGACGCGCGTGCCGTCGCCGGCGCGCGGCCCGGCCGCGGTGCGGGAGAGCAGCAGGACGCGCTCGCCGGCCAGCGTGAGGGTGTCCCGGACGTCCTCGACGCCGCCGGTGGCCAACCGGGTGACCGCCCGCAGCGCGGGGTCCACGCCGAGCTCGACCAGCCGTCGTCCCTCCACGGGTTCGTCGGGGGTGAAGCCGAGCAGCCGCCGCGCCTCGGCGTTGAGCACCACGACCCGGCCGTCCCGGTCGAGCACCATCAGGCCCTCGCGGACGGCCCGCAGGACGGCGTCGTGGTGGGTGTAGGCCGCGGCGATCTCCTCGGGCTCCAGGCCGAGCGTCTGCCGGCGCACGCGCCGGGCGAGCAGCCAGGCGAGGAACGCCCCGAGCGCCACCGCCGCCGCGGCCACCGCGAGGATCCACGGCAGCTCGCGCGCCACCAGCGCGCTGATCCGGGTCTCCAGGACGCCCACCGACACCAGCCCGACGACCTGGCCCCGGTCCGTCACCGGGACCACGGTCCGGACGGACGGCCCGAGGGTGCCGGGGTAGTCCTCGGTGTACGCGCGGCCGGCGCGGGCCTCCGCGATCGAGCCGACGTACACCCCGCCGATCCGGTCCGGCTCGGCGTGGCTGTACCGCACGCCGTCGGGCGTCATGATCACGACGAAGGCGGTGCCGGTCGCGACCCGCACCCGCTCGGCCAGGGGCTGCAGGGTCCGGGAGACGACGAGCGGATCGCCGCCCGCCGCGACCGCCGCGACGACCTGCGGGTCGCCGGCCACGGACTGCGCGGTCGCCAGGGTGAGCCGGGCCGCCGCGGCGGACTCGAGCTCGCGGGCCCCGAACACCCCCAGCGCCGCGACCCCGCCGACGGTCACCAGCACCGTCACGAGCTGCAGCAGGAGCAGCCGGCTGACGAGGCGGGAACCGCGGCGGGGTCGGGGGGACACGCCGGTGATTGTGCTACCGGACGGTCTCGTGGGTCTCGCTGCTCTCCTCGGTCCGTCCGGTGGGCGGGAGGGTCTTGCCGGTGCTGGTGACCCGGCCGGTGCGCTCGGTCGCGACCTCGTAGCCGCCGCCGGCACCCACCGCGGCGAGCTCCTTCCCGGACTCGTCCTCCTCGGCCCCCGAGCCGTGCTCCAGCTCCATGGCCTCGTCGACCAGCGACGGGTCGTCGAGCACCGCCTTCAGCCGCTCGCGGTCGAGCTCGCCGTTCCAGCGGGCGATGACCAGAGTGGCCACGACGTTGCCGATGCAGTTGGTCAGCGCCCGGCCCTCGCTCATCACGCGGTCGATGCCGATGATCAGCGCGATGCCGACGGCGATCGCCTCGGCCGAGAAGAAGTCGCCGCCGAAGGCCTGCAGCGACGCGGCCAGGGTGACCAGGCCGGCGCCGGTGATGCCCGCGGCGCCCTTCGACGTCAGCACCATGAGCAGGGCGAGGCCGATCTGCAGGGCGATCGGCAGGGACTCGTTGCCCGCCTGGATGATGAACAGCGCACCCAGGGTCAGGTAGATGCAGGTGCCGTCGAGGTTGAACGAGTAGCCGGTCGGGATGACCAGGCCGACGGTCTGCTTCGACGCGCCCGCCGCCTCCAGCTTGGTGAGCAGCCGCGGCAGCACGGACTCCGACGACGAGGTGCCGACGATGATCAGCAGCTCGTCCTTGATCAGCCGGATGACCTTGAAGATGTTGAACCCGGCCCACCAGGACACGAGCCCGAGCACCGCGACGACGAAGAACGCGCAGGTGCCCCAGAAGACGCCCATCAGCTTGACGAGGTTGGTCAGCGACGAGGCGCCGAACTGGGCGACGGTGTACGCCATGCCGCCGAACGCGGCGACCGGCGCGGCCCACATGATCAGCTTGATGATGCCGAAGATGACCTTCGAGATCGTCTCGATCGAGCCGACGACCCGCTTGCGCAGCGGCGCGGCCAGCAGCGACACGGAGCAGGCGGTGAGGATCGCCAGCACCAGGACGCGCAGGACCTCGTTCTCGACGAACGGGCCGAGGAAGCTGGTCGGGAGCAGGTCGTTGAGGATGAAGCCGGTGAGCCCGGCGTCCTGGGCGCCCTGGTCGACCTGCTTGGCGGCCGACTCCAGCGCGGTCGCCGACGGCTGGCCGCTGAACCCGGAGCCCGGCGCGAAGATGTTCGCCGCGAGCAGCCCGATGGTCAGCGCGACGACCGTCGCGACCAGGAAGTAGAAGAGCGCCTTGAGCGCGAGCCCGCCGGCGCGGGCGAGGTTGCCGATCGAGGCGATGCCCACGACGACGGTGCAGAAGATCACCGGCGCCACGATGACCTTGATCATCTGGATGAAGCCGTCGGCGAGCCACTTGGCGCCCTTGGCGGCGTCGGGCGCCACGAGCCCGAACACCACGCCGAGGACGATGCCGACGATGACCCAGAACCAGAGCTGGGTGAAGAAGCGCTTACGAGGTGCGGCTTCGGTTGATGTCACGTGTCGTCCTCCTCGACGTCCGGTGCCGGGGAGCACGCTAGGAACGTGACCGGCGCCATGTCAGGGCGTAGGCGTCCATAATTGGGCCGGGCTTGAGGTTTCGCAGGATGGGAGCAACCGGACGGTGCGCGCACTTCTGGTCGAGGACGACGAGGTCCTCGGCGGCGCCATGGCGAAGGCGCTCGGCACGGCGGGCTTCCGCGTGCGGCACGTGACCAGCGGGGCCGCGGCGCTCGCGGCGGTGCGCGAGTCCGAACCGGACGTCGTGCTCCTCGACATGGGACTGCCGGACCGCGACGGGATCGGTGTGTGCCGGGGCATCCGGGAGGTCTCGCGGGTGCCGATCCTCGCGGTGACCGGCCGCGGGGCGGTGGAGGCGCGGGTCAGCGGGCTGCGCAACGGGGCGGACGACTACATCGTCAAGCCGTTCCTCGTCGAGGAGCTGCTGGCCCGGATCGACGCCGTGCTGCGCCGCACCCGCGGGCTCGGGGTGGCGCCGGCCGTGGTCGCCGGGGACGTGGAGATCGACCTCGCCCGTCGCGCGGTCACGGTCGCGGGCGCCGAGATCGGGTTGGCGCGCAAGGAGTTCGACCTGCTCGCGGCCCTCGCCCGCCGCGAGGGCGCCGTCGTCGCGCGGGACGAGCTGCTCGACGAGGTGTGGGGGACCACCGACTCCTCCGCGCGCCGCACCCTGGAGGCGCACGTGGCGCTGGTGCGGTCCAAGCTGGGCCGGCCGGAGGTGATCGTGACGGCGCGCGGCGTGGGGTACCGGCTGGGCAAGTAACCTCACCCGCCGTGCCCGCACGCTCCGGCCCCGCCCCCGACCCCGGCCTCGTGATCGTCGACAAGCCCGGCGGTCTCACCTCGCACGACGTGGTCGCGCGGCTGCGGCGCATCCTGCGCACCCGCAAGGTCGGGCACGCCGGCACCCTCGACCCGATGGCCACCGGTGTGCTGGTGTGCGGGATCGAGCGGGGCACCAAGCTGCTCGGGCACCTCGCGCTCGACACCAAGGCCTACACCGCGACGATCCGGCTCGGCGTCGCCACGACCACGGACGACGCCGAGGGCGAGGTCGTGTCGTCGGCCGACGCGTCGGGGGTCGGGGACGAGGCGATCGCCTCGGCCATGGCGGCGCTGACCGGCGAGATCCTGCAGGTCCCGTCGTCGGTCTCGGCGATCAAGATCGACGGGAAGCGGGCCTACGCGCGGGTGCGGGCGGGGGAGACCGTGGAGATCCCGGCGCGGCCGGTGACGGTCTCGTCGTTCTCGCTGGTGGAGCGCCGGGCTGCGGACCTCGACGTCGTGGTGGAGTGCTCCTCCGGGACCTACGTGCGGGCGTTGGCCCGGGACCTGGGCGCGGCGCTGGGCGTGGGCGGGCACCTGACGGTGTTGCGGCGCACCCGGGTCGGGCCGTTCGACCTCGGCCACGCGCGCACGCTGGAGGAGCTGGAGGCCGCGCCCGGGCTGTCGCTCGACCTCGCCGGGGCGGTGGCGACGGCCTTCCCGCGCCGGGACGTCGACGCCGGCGGCGCCACGGACGTCTCGCACGGCAAGCGGCTGCCCGCGGCGGGCCTGACCGGCACCTACGGCGTGTTCGCACCGGACGGCCGTGTGCTCGCGCTCATGGCCGACTCGGAGGGCGCGGCCAAGCCGGTCGTGGTGCTCGCCCCGGCGGGCTCGTGAGCAGGCGGGTTCCGTAGGGTGGCGATCGTGGAGCGGTGGCGTGGACTCGAGGCCGTGCCGTCGGGGTGGGGCCGCAGTGTCGTGACCATCGGGGTCTTCGACGGCGTGCACCGCGGGCACCGGCAGCTGATCGAGCGGGCGGTCGCCCGGGGCCGGGAGCGCGGCCTGCGCAGTGTCGTCGTCACCTTCGACCCGCATCCCGCCGAGCTGGTCCGCCCGGGATCGCACCCGGCCGCGCTGACCACCCTCGAGCGGCGCGCCGACCTGGTCGAGGAGGCGGGGGCGGACGCGTTCTGCGTCATCCCCTTCACCGCCGAGCTGGCGCACATGAAGCCCGCCGAGTTCGCGCACGAGGTGCTGGTCGACACCCTGCACGCCGCCGACGTGGTCGTGGGCACCAACTTCACCTTCGGCTACAAGGCGGCCGGCGACATCGGCACCCTGCGCGAGCTGGGCACCCGGTTCGGCTTCCAGGTCGAGGCGCTGGACCTGATCACGGACGACGGCGTGACCTTCTCCTCCACCTACATCCGCTCGTGCATCGACGCGGGCGACATGGAAGCGGCCGCCGCCGCGCTCGGCCGGCTCCACCGGGTGGACGGCGTGGTGGTGCACGGCGACAAGCGCGGGCGTGAGCTGGGCTTCCCCACCGCCAACGTCGCCTGCGCGGTGCACACCGCCCTGCCGGCCGACGGCGTCTACGCGGGATGGTTCCTGCTGGGCGCGCGGCGGCTGCCCGCGGCGGTGTCGGTCGGCTCCAACCCGACCTTCTCCGGCAAGGTCCGCACCGTCGAGGCCTACGTCCTCGACGTCGACGAGGACTTCTACGGCCACGAGGTCGGCATCGAGTTCGCCCACCGCCTCCGCGGCCAGGAGCGGTTCGACGGCATCGACCCGCTGATCGAGCAGATGAACGCCGACGTCGAGCGGACGCGGGAGCT
The DNA here is from genome assembly GCF_040648315.1 of Pseudonocardia sp. NPDC049154. Classification (NCBI taxonomy): domain Bacteria; kingdom Bacillati; phylum Actinomycetota; class Actinomycetes; order Pseudonocardiales; family Pseudonocardiaceae; genus Pseudonocardia; species Pseudonocardia sp. NPDC049154. Next base: position 52,797 of record NZ_JBEZDN010000038.1, on the reverse strand, counting down.
GCTGGGGGTGTGACGGCCTCCGGGCCCGGGCGGGTGTGGGGGGCCCGATCGGGTGTGGCAGGTGGGCCGGGCGCGGTTCCCGGTGCCGACTTCTCCCGTTCCGCCCCGGGAAGGGGCGTCCACCTGCCAGCATCCGGATGTGGAGATCGACAGGCTCGCCGCCAACCGGGAGCGACAGCGGGCGCTGTACGGGACCCCGCTCGCCGAGCGGGTGCACCGGATGCTGCGGGTCCTCGGGATCACGCAGGGCGCGCTCGCCGCGACGCTCGGGATGAGCCCGGCGATGCTGTCGCAGCTGGTCAGCGCCAAGCGCGTGAAGATCGGCGATCCGGCCGTCCTCGCCCGGCTGCTCCTGCTCGACGGGCGGTGCGCGGCCGGTCCCGTCCCTGCGGAGGAAGTCCCCGGCCTGCTCGACGAGGTGCGCACCGCCTCGCCGGAGTGGGCGGCCCTGCTCGCCCGGCCGGTCGAGGCGGCCCGCGACGCGACCACCGACTCCGCCGGCACGCCGTCTCGCCGGCGCCCGTCCACGACCCGCGGCCCGGTCCCCACCGTCCACCCCGCCGTCCACCCCGCCGTCCACCCCGCCGTCCACCCCGCCGTCCACCCCGACGCCGATCCGCGGCCCGTCCGACCGGTCCCGCGCCCCGACCCCCGGCGCGACCCCGCCCTGCTCGCGGCCGAGGCGCTGCGCCGGGTCGCCGGACCGGCACAGCTGGTCGCCGCGGCGTCGACCCTCGCCGCGACCTTCCCCGAGCTCGCCGCCCTCCTGCGCCGCGCCGCCGCCACCCGCTGAGCGCGCATCGGCCCCGACGACCACAACAGACACGCCCGACACACCGTCACCCACCCTGACCGGCGACGATCGGCGGGTACCCGGAGGTGGGGAGGGCCGCGCTGGTAACCTCTTCGGTGGGTCCGGCTGCAGTCCGTGGCGGCCGCGACCAGCTTCCCGCCCCGACGCGGTCGCCCACCACGGCGAGCGCGTGGCCCGGGCGCGGGCCCCACGGACGTCACCACACGAAGGAGCACCACCGCAGTGGCACTCACCGCCGCAGACAAGAAGACCATCCTCGACGAGTACGGCGTCCACGAGGGCGACACGGGCTCGCCGGAGGCGCAGGTCGCGCTGCTCACCAAGCGCATCAGCGACCTGACCGAGCACCTCAAGCAGCACAAGCACGACCACCACTCCCGCCGCGGCCTGCTCCTCATGGTCGGCCGCCGCCGCCGCCTGCTGAAGTACCTGGCGTCGGTCGACGTGCAGCGCTACCGCTCGCTCATCGAGCGGCTGGGTCTGCGCCGCTGAGCCGCTCCGGGGCCGGGGCGGCGTGAGCTGCCCCGGCGCCCGGGTGCAGAACTGAACACCCCACCGTCACCGCGCCCTGAAGATCCGCCGGTCCTCGGTAGTGGCCCCCGGAACGACGAGTCGTCCGGGAGCTTCGATCGAAGACCGGCTCCGCGGAGGATCCCGGCGAGGTGGCGCTCTGTCGGAGGAGAGACACCACTTCATGACCGATCCCAACGTCACGGTCGACGACGGCGTGCACGAGAGCACCGCCGTCCTCGACAACGGCTCGTTCGGCACCCGGACGATCCGCTTCGAAACCGGTCGGCTGGCCCGCCAGGCCGCCGGCTCCGTCGTCGCGTACCTCGACGACGAGACCATGCTGCTGTCCGCCACCACGGCGTCGAAGCAGCCCAAGGAGCACTTCGACTTCTTCCCGCTCACGGTGGACGTCGAGGAGCGCATGTACGCCGCGGGCCGGATCCCCGGCTCGTTCTTCCGCCGCGAGGGCCGTCCCGGCACGGACGCGATCCTCACCTGCCGGCTCATCGACCGGCCGCTGCGCCCGTCGTTCGTCGACGGCCTGCGCAACGAGATCCAGATCGTCGTCACGGTGATGTCGCTGCACCCGCAGGACCCGTACGACGTGGTGGCGATCAACGCCGCGTCGGCCTCGACGCAGCTCGCCGGCCTGCCCTTCTCGGGCCCGATCGGCGGCGTGCGCGTCGCGCTGATCGACGGCCAGTGGGTCGCGTTCCCGACCTGGGACCAGCTCGAGCGCGCCGTGTTCGACATGGTCGTCGCGGGCCGCGTCGTCGGTGACGACGTCGCGATCATGATGGTCGAGGCCGAGGCCACCGAGAAGACGATCGAGCTCGTCGCCGGCGGCGGGAACGCGCCGACCGAGGAGGTCGTCGCGGCGGGCCTGGAGGCGGCCAAGCCGTTCATCCGCACCCTGTGCGTGGCCCAGCAGCAGCTGGCCGACGCCGCCGCCAAGCCCACCGGCGACTACCCGACGTACCCGGCCTACCAGCCGGACGCGTACGAGGCCGTCGAGAAGGCCGCGTCCGCGAAGCTCGGCGAGGCGCTGACCATCGCCGGCAAGCAGGAGCGCGAGTCCGCCACGGACGCCGTCAAGCTCGAGGTGCTCGAGTCCCTCGGCGGGCAGTTCGAGGGCCGCGAGAAGGAGCTCGGCGCCGCCTTCCGGTCGCTGAACAAGAAGCTGGTCCGCCAGCGGATCCTGCGCGACAAGGTCCGCATCGACGGCCGCGGGCTCACCGACATCCGGCCGCTCTCGGCCGAGGTCGAGGTCGTCCCGCGGGCGCACGGCTCGGCGCTGTTCGAGCGCGGCGAGACCCAGATCCTGGGCGTCACCACGCTGAACATGCTCCGCATGGAGCAGCAGATCGACTCGCTCGGCCCGGAGACGTCCAAGCGGTACCTGCACCACTACAACTTCCCGCCGTACTCGACCGGTGAGACCGGCCGGGTGGGCTCGCCGAAGCGCCGCGAGATCGGCCACGGCGCGCTGGCGGAGCGGGCGCTCGTCCCGGTCCTGCCCACACGCGAGGAGTTCCCGTACGCGATCCGCCAGGTGTCGGAGGCGCTCGGCTCCAACGGCTCGACGTCGATGGGCTCGGTCTGCGCGTCCACGATGTCGCTGCTCAACGCCGGTGTGCCGCTGAAGGCGCCGGTCGCGGGCATCGCGATGGGCCTGGTGTCGGACGAGGTCGACGGGCGGATGTCCTACGTCGCCCTGACCGACATCCTGGGCGCCGAGGACGCGTTCGGCGACATGGACTTCAAGGTCGCCGGCACGGCCGAGTTCGTCACCGCGCTGCAGCTGGACACCAAGCTCGACGGCATCCCGTCCGAGGTCCTCGCGGCCGCGCTGAACCAGGCCAAGGACGCCCGCCTGACCATCCTCGAGGTGCTCGGCGAGGCGATCGACGGGCCGGACGAGATGAGCACCTACGCGCCGCGGGTCACCGCGATCAAGGTGCCCGTCGACAAGATCGGCGAGGTCATCGGCCCGAAGGGCAAGATGATCAACTCGATCACGGAGAAGACCGGCGCGGACATCTCCATCGAGGACGACGGCACGATCTACGTCGGCGCCGCCGACGGCCCGTCCGCGGAGGAGGCGATCGGCATGATCAACGCCATCGCCAACCCGCAGCTGCCGAAGATCGGCGAGCGGTTCCTGGGCACGGTCGTCAAGACCGCCGCCTTCGGCGCCTTCGTCTCGCTGGTCCCGGGCAAGGACGGCCTGGTCCACATCTCGAAGCTCGGCAACGGGAAGCGGATCGGCAAGGTCGAGGACGTCGTCAAGGTCGGCGACAAGATCCGCGTCGAGGTCACCGACATCGACAACCGCGGCAAGATCAGCCTGATCCCGGTGCAGGAGGAGGCCGCGGGCGACAGCGCCCCGGCCGACGCGCCGGCGGAGGACAAGGCCGAGCCGGCCGAGGTCTCCAGCTGACCAGCACGTCGCACTCGAACGCCCCCGGGGTGGCTCGCACCGAGCTGCCCGGGGGCGTTCGCGTGCTCACCGAGCAGGTGCCCGGCGTGCGGTCCGTCGCGCTGGGCGTCTGGATCGCGATCGGCTCCCGGGACGAGCGCCCGGACCAGGCCGGCGCCGCCCACTACCTCGAGCACCTGCTGTTCAAGGGCACCGGGCGGCGCACCGCGCAGGGGATCGCGGAGGAGATGGACGCGGTCGGCGGCGAGCTCAACGCGTTCACCGCCAAGGAGCACACCTGCTACTACGCGCACGTCCTCGACGAGGACCTGCCGCTGGCGCTCGACGTCCTCGCCGACGTCGTGACCAACGCCGAGCTCGCGCACACGGACGTCGAGCTGGAGCGCGGGGTGGTCCTCGAGGAGATCGCGATGCGCGACGACGATCCCGAGGACCTGCTCGGCGAGCTCTTCGACGAGACGATCTTCGGCGCGCACCCGCTCGGCCGCCCCGTGATCGGGTCCGAGGAGTCGATCCGCGGGATGAGCCGCGAGACGCTGCACGACTTCTGGCGGGGCGAGTACACCACGCCGCGGATGGTCGTCGCGGCCGCCGGCAACCTCGACCACGGGCACGTCGCCGACCTGGCCGCGAAGGCGCTGGGCGACGGCCCGGAGTTCGCCCCCGTCGGCCCGCGCCCGGCCGGCGGCGGACGCCTGCCCGCCCGCAGGGCCCTCGCCCTGCGCACTGACGACTCCGAGCAGGCGCACCTGCTGCTGGGCGTGCCCGGGCTGGACCGGCACGACCCGCGCCGCCCCGTCCTCGCGGTGCTCAACGCCGCGCTCGGCGGCGGGCTGTCGTCGCGGCTGTTCCAGCAGGTCCGCGAGCAGCGCGGGCTGGCGTACCAGGTGTACTCGGCACAGGCCTGCTACGCCGACGCCGGCACCTTCTCGGTCTACGCCGGGTGCGCGCCGGAGCGGCTCGGCGAGGTCGTCGCGGTCGTGCGGGACGTGCTGGCCGGCGTCGCCGCCGACGGGCTCACCGAGTCCGAGGTGGTGCGGGCCAAGGGCTCGCTGCGCGGCGGCACGGTGCTCGGGCTGGAGGACACGGCGTCGCGGATGAACCGCCTCGGCCGCTCCGAGCTCGACCACGGGCGGCAGCGCAGCGTCACCGAGAGCCTCGAGCGGATCGACGCCGTCACCCCGGCCCAGGTCGCCGACCTCGCCGCCGAGCTGCTGGCGCAGGACCTCACCGCCGCCGTCGTCGGCCCCTACGACGCCGTCGACGACCTCCCCGCCGCCCTCCACGACCTGGCCTGACCTCCCGCGAGTCGGCACTCTCAGGCGTCCGAACCCCACATCCCGGTCGTCCGGAACGTGCGACTCGGTGGCCCGGAGGTGCCGACCCGCGGGGTGATCTCGGTAGGGTCGGCGGCGTGGTGACGGCACTGGTCGCGGGACTGCTGATCCTGGTCGGCCTGGTGGGGGTCGTCGTCCAGGTGCTGCCCGGGCTGATCGTGATCCTGGCCGGCGTGGCCGTGTGGGCCGTCCCGCGCGGCGACGCCCTCGGCTGGTGGGTCCTCGGCATCGCGGGCGGGCTGCTGATCGTCGGGTCGCTGGCGAAGTTCCTGGTGCCCGGCAGGCGGCTGCGCGACGCCGGCGTCCCCGGCCGGAGCCTGCTCGCCGGTGGCGTGCTGGGGGTCGTGGGCTTCTTCGTGATCCCGGTCGTCGGGCTCTTCGTCGGCTTCGTGCTGGGCGTCTACCTCGCCGAACTCGCCCGGCTGCGCAGCTCCGCGAAGGCCTGGCCGTCGACGAGGCACGCGCTGTCGGCCGTCGGCTGGAGCATGCTCATCGAGCTCGCCGCCGGCCTGCTCATGGTCGCGGCCTGGATCACCGGCCTGGTCCTGGCCTGAGGACCGCCGTCAGCGGAAGTGCGCCGCGGGGGTGTGCCCGAAGTGGCGGCGGAAGGCGTCGACGTACCCGTTGAGCGACGCGTAGCCCACCCGCCGCGCGACCCCGGCGACCGGCAGCCCGTCGGCCAGCAGGGGGAGCGACGCCCGCAGCCGCACCTGCGTGCGCCAGTCCGTGAACGTCATCCCGGTCCCCACGGCGAACGCCCGGCGCAGCGTGCTCACGCTCGTGCCCAGCTCGGCGGCCCAGTCCTCCAGCGACCGCGGGTCCGCGGGCGCCGCGGACAACCGCGCCGCCACGGCCCGGGCACGCGGGTCCGCGGGCAGCGGCACCGCGACGCCGGGGTCCGGCACCGCGCCGACCAGCCCGAAGAACAGGGCGCGGGCCGACTCCGCCACGGTCGACAGCTCCGGTCCGGCCAGCGCCAGCAGCAGCTCGCGCAGCAGCGATCCGACCGGGACGACCGTCGGCTCGGTCCACTCGAGCGGGCACGCGTTCGGCCACACGTACAGGCAGTGCAGCGCCGACGGCGACCGGTTGACGAGGTCGTGCGGCAGGTGCGCCGGGATGAACAGGGCGCGGGTCGGCGGCAGCACCCAGGTGCGGGGGCCGACCACCGCCGTCGTCAGGCCCTCGCTGACCCACGCGATCTGGTGCTGGTGGTGGCGGTGCGGACCCCAGGCGCCGGGCTCGTGCGGCGCGAAGCGGCAGATCCACATGTCGCGTTCCGTGTCGCCCTCGTGGCCCTCGTAGGGCGGCGACTCGACCGCGAGCGTCATGGCGGCTCCGTGGGGTGGGTTGAACGCTGAGCTGGTGTCGACCGGATCGAACTGAGGTTAGCCTCACCGACGCCGATCGACGACCCCGTGGAGACCGTGTGCGCCCCCGTTCCCTCCTGCTCGCCGCTGTGCTCGTGCTCGCCGCGGGCTGCTCGTCCAGCCCTCCGACGACCGCGCCGGGCGCGGCCCCGCAGGCGGCCTTCCCGGTGTCCGTCGAGCACGAGTTCGGCACGACCACCGTGCCCGCGGCCCCGCAGCGGGTGGTCAGTGCCGGGTACACCGAGCAGGACACCCTGCTGGCGCTCGGCGTCACGCCCGTCGCCGTGACCGACTGGTACGGCGACCAGCCCTACGCGACCTGGCCGTGGGCGAAGGAGCAGCTGGGCTCTGCCACCCCGACCGTGCTCACCGCGAAGGACGGGCCGGACTACGAGAAGATCGCCGCGCAACGCCCGGACCTCATCGTCGCCACCAACGCGGGCCTCGACCGGGAGCAGTACGACCGGCTCGCCGCCATCGCCCCGACCGTCGCGCAGCCGAAGGGCGGCACCGCCTGGTTTGCGCCGTGGGACGCGCAGACCCGCCTGATCGGCGCCGCGATCGGCAAGCCGGACGAGGCGAACGCGCTGGTCGACGGCATCAAGAAGCGGTTCGCCGACACGGCCGCCGCGCACCCCGGCTTCACCGGCACGCCCGCGATCTTCCTGCAGGCCCCGTTCTACGACGGCAGCGCGATCGCCTACCAGAACGGCCTGTCGACAGAGTTCCTCACCGACCTCGGTTTCACCGTGCCCGCCGAGATCGACCGCTTCGCACCGGAGGGCGACTCGACCCAGGCCTACATCCCGATCGAGAACCTCGGTGTGCTCAACGCCGGCAGGGTCCTGATCTGGGCGACCGAGGACGCGTCGGCCCGGACCGAGCTCGAGGCCCAGCCGCTCTACCGCACGCTCACCCCGGTGCAGAACGGCAACCTGGTCTTCACCGATGCCACGCTGGCCGGGGCGATCTACTTCTCCAGCCCGCTGTCGCTGCCGTACGTGCTCGACCATCTCGTCCCGCGACTCGACGCCGCCCTGGCCGGCAACCCGGAGACGAAGCCGGCCGCCTGAGGGCGTCCGGGCGCCGGGACCGCGGCCGATCATCCACCAGACGCCCCTTAGGCTGCGAGCCGTGAGTGCGATCCGGGTGGCGGTGCTGGGGGCGAAGGGGCGCATGGGCTCCGAGGCGTGCGCGGCGGTCCGCGCCGCCGACGACATGGAGCTCGTGGCGGAGGTCGGCTCGGCCGACCCGATCTCCGCCGCGGACGGCGCCGAGGTCGTGGTCGACCTGACCCGGCCCGACGTCGTCATGGACAACCTCGAGCACGTCCTCGACCGGGGGCAGCACGCCGTGGTCGGGGTGTCGGGGTTCGACGCCGGGCGGCTCGACACGGTCCGCGGCTGGCTCGCCGACAAGCCGGGCCAGGGTGTGCTGATCGCCCCGAACTTCGGCGTCGGGGCCGTGCTCGCCATGCACTTCGCCGCGCAGGCCGCGCGGTTCTTCGAGTCGGCCGAGATCGTGGAGCTGCACCACGAGAAGAAGGTCGACGCCCCGTCCGGCACCGCCGCCCGCACGGCCACGCTGGTCGCCGAGGCGCGGGCGGCCGCCGGGCTCGGCCCGGTACCCGACGCCACCACCAGCGACCCGCTCGGCGCCCGCGGGGCGGAGGTCGACGGCGTCCACGTGCACGCCGTCCGGATGCCCGGGATGGTCGCCCACCAGGAGGTCATCCTCGGCGGCGCGGGGGAGGTCCTGACGATCCGACACGACTCGATGAACCGGGCCTCGTTCATGCCCGGCGTGCTGATGGCGATCCGCGCCGTGCCGCACCGCCCCGGGCTGACCTTCGGCCTGGAACCCCTCCTCGGCCTGTGAGTGCCGACTGCCACTAGAGGGTCACCCGGCACTCACGACCCCCGCTGACCTGCGCCGGTCAGGTCAGCTCGAGGTCCAACGGGCCGGTGTGCCGGACCTCGCGCACGGTGCCGTCCCCGGTGTCGAGGGTCCGGACGGCGCCGTCGGCGGCCCAGCCGGCGCGGGTGTAGAAGGCGCGTGAGGCCGTGTCGGCCTCGGGCACCCACACCCGGCCCTGCTCCGACCCGGACCGGCGCAGGGCGGCCCCGGCGACGGCGAGCAGTCGCCCGCCGTGCCCGCGCCGGCTCCAGCGGGGCTCGACGAGCAGCGCGCTGATCTCCGCGATCGCCAGGCCGTCCTGCCCGGCGTAGTGCGCCGCCGCGCAGAAGCCGACCGTCCAGTCGCCCTCGAGCGCCACGAACACGTGGAAGGGGTCGCCGGCCGCGACCGCGTCCTGCCAGGCCCGCCGGGCGTCGTCGCTGGTCAGCCGGTCGAGCGCGGCATCGGGGAGGATCCCGGCGTACGCCACCCGCCAGGTCTCGGCCTGGATGCGGACGATCTCGTCGACGTCCGCGTCGACGGCGGGGCGGACCGAGGCGAGGGCCATGCGGACATTCGTACCTGGTGCCCGGGTGACGCCGGACACCGGCCGAGGGGTTGGCCCAGCTCGGCTCGGCATGGCAGCGTGCGGGGACGTGAACGATCGTCCGTCCGGCCCCCGGACGGCGTGGGTGGCGCTCTCGCTGGTCTACCTGCTCTGGGGCTCGATCTACCTGCTCAACCGGCTGCTGATCACGCACGTCACGCCCCTGCTGGCCGGCGGCTTCCGGTTCCTGTCGGCCGGGGTCGCGCTCGGCCTGCTGGTCCTGGTCGTCTCGGGACCGCGCGGGTTGCGGATGAGCCGGCCGCAGCTGCTCACGACGATGCTCTCCGGGCTCCTGCTGCCCGCCTGGGGCAACGGCCTGGTCGCCGTCGCGCAGACGCAGATCCCGTCGGGGCTCGCGGCGCTGCTGCTGGCGGTCGTGCCGCTCTACATCGCCGTGCTGCGCACGATCTTCGGGGACCGGCCCCGTCCGGCGACGCTGCTCGGGGTCCTGGTCGGCCTCGTCGGTCTCGGGGTGCTGGTGCTGGCGGGCCCGGGCTCGGGCGGCACGGCCGGGAGCGCGTCGTGGGGGCCGTGGCTCGTCGTGCTGGCCGGCCTCGGTTGGGCCTCGGGCACCTACGCGACGACCAGGCTGCCGGTCCCGCCGAACCCGTTCGCGCTGGCCACGGTGCAGATGGTCACCGGTGGACTGATCATGATCGGGGTCGGCGGCGCCGCGGGCGGACGGGTCGACCTCGGTGCGCTCCCCGCAGCGACGTGGTGGGTCTGGGTCGCCGCCGCGGTGGCCACGCTGGGCGGGTTCAGCGCGTACGCGATCGCGCTGCGCGGCCTCCCTGTGTCCACGGTCGCGACCTACGCCTACGTCAACCCGGTGATCGCGGTCCTGCTCGGGGTGCTGCTGGTCGACGAGCGGTTCACCCTCCTGCAGGCCCTCGGCGGGCTGATCGTGCTGGTCGCGGTCGTCCTGGTGGTGCGGGCGGAACGCCGGCCGGCCGGGGCCGCGGACGAGTTCACGGCCGAACCGGTCCCGGATCCGCCGCCGGCCCGCTGACCGTCCGGAAAGTGTCGGTGCGTGCTGGCAGCATGCCCCTCGTGAGGACGATCTCGGCCGACGTCGCGCGCCGCACGGCGCTGGCGGCGCAGGGCTTCGCAGAGCCGCGGCCGCCGGGCCCGGTCACCCGGCGGCACCTGCAGCGTGTCCTCGGCCGGATCCAGCTGCTGCAGCTCGACTCGGTGAACGTGGCGGTGCGGGCGCACTACATGCCGGTCTTCAGCCGGCTCGGCGCCTACCCGCGCGACCTGCTCGACGGGGCGGCCTGGCACCACACCGCGCGCCGGCCGCGGCTGCTGGTCGAGTACTGGGCGCACGAGGCGAGCCTGCTACCCGTCGAGGACTGGCCGCTGCTGCTGTCGGGGGCCAAGCGTCCGGGCTGGTGGCGGCACTACGCGCAGCTCGCCGACCGCGAACCCGCCCTGGTCGACGACGTGCTGGCCGCGGTCAAGGAGCTGGGTCCGCTCGGTGCGGGCGCACTGGAGACGGCGCTGGGCGGCGCGGCGGGGAAGCCGCGGCCGCCGGGGGTGTCGTGGTGGGAGCGGTCCGACGTGAAGCGGATCTGCGAGTACCTGTTCGGCCTCGGCGCGCTCACCACCGGCACCCGGGTCAACTTCCAGCGGCTCTACGACCTCCCCGAGCGGGTGCTGCCGTCGGCCGTGCTCGCCGCCCACCCGATGGACCACGGCGAGGCGGCGCGAGGGCTCGTGCGGCGGGCGGCCCGGGCGCTGGGGATCGCGACCGAGCCGGATCTGCGGGACTACTACCGCCTCGGGCCCGCGGAGAGCCGCCGTGCGGTCGAGGAGCTGGTGGAGGCGGGGGAGCTGGAGCCGGTGGCGGTGCGCGGCTGGCGGGCGCCGGCGTACCGGGCGCCGGGCGTGGGTGTGCCGCGGCGGATCGAGGGGCGGGCGCTGCTGTGTCCCTTCGACCCGCTGATCTGGGAGCGCGAGCGCACCGAGCGGATCTTCGGCTTCCGGTACCGCATCGAGATCTACGTGCCCGAGCCGAAGCGCGAGTTCGGCTACTACGTCTTCCCGTTCCTGCTCGACGGCGAGCTGGTCGGCCGGGTGGACCTCAAGTCGGACCGGGCCGCCGGGGTCCTCCGGGTGCAGGGGGCGTTCGCCGAGGCGGGCGTGGAGGTGCCGCGGGTGGCGGCGGAGCTGGCCGCCGAGCTGCGGCACATGGCGGAGTGGCTCGGGCTCGGGGGCGTGGTCGTGGGGGAGCGGGGTGATCTCGCGGGAGCGCTGGCCGGGGCGGTGGGGTGAGTGGGTGCTGAGTGGCCGGCGCCTCGGGTTCGCGACGCGACGGCGGCGCGCCCGGGACCTGCCGGACGCGCTGCCGTCGTCGCTCGTTCGTCACCCGGCGTCGTCGCTGTGGACCCCTCAGACCGCAGCGGTGGCGGCGCGGGTGATGCGGATGTCCCCGCTCCCGGTCCGCCCGGCCACCCGCAGCGGCGGGGTGTCGGCGGGGGCGACGCGGCCGACGTCGAGGTCGCTGCGCGCGTGGCCGGAGCCGGAGGTGAGGTCGAGCTCGGCGGTGACGCCGGAGTGCACCCCGACCCGGATCGAGCCGGAACCGGTCGTGAGGTCGAACTGCCCTGCAAAGGCGTCGGCGATCTCGACGTCGCCCGAGCCGGTCTTCAGCGTGAGGTCGGCGTGCACCTCGCCGAAGGAGACGTCGCCGGAGCCGGCCTTCACCGTCGTCGGGCCGGAGAGGGCGGCGGCGGAGATCCCGCCGGAGCCGGTGCGCAGCTTGGCCTCCGCGCCCACGATCCCCAGCTCCACGCGGCCGGAGCCGGTGCCGACCTCGAGGGGCCCGGTGACCTCGTCGAGCCGGGCGTTCCCGGAGCCGGTGCGCACGGCGGCCCAGCCCGAGCGGCCGGTCACAGTGACGTCGCCGGCGCCGGTGCGCACGGCGAGCCGCGAGCGCGCGGGCGCCCACACGGTCACCGCGAGCGGCACCACCCGCAGCGGCAGGTCCTGCGCCGAGCGCACCACGAGCCGCCGCGCGGTCTCGCTCCAGCTGATCTCGGCGGCGCGGACCGCGGCGGCACCGGGGTCCTGCGCGACGTCGCCGGTCGCGGTGCCCAGCCAGTTGAGCAGGCCGGTGATGCCCTGCTCCCAGGGGCTGTCGGCGTCGGGCTCGTGGCGGACCTCGACCCGGACCTCGGTCGCGTCCTCGTTCAGCTCGATGCGCACCCGCCCGACGTCGATCGCGACCTCGAGCTCGGCGGGTTCGGTGCAGGTCCAGGCCTGCTGGCGGACCAGGTCCTCGTTCGGTTCGGTCATCGCGCTCACCCCTGCACCCATCCCTTGAGGCGGCCGTCGCCGCCGTCGTCGTCCCGGCCCGGCCCGTCGGGCCGCGGCCAGCCACGTCCGCGCTGCTCCCACCGGCGTTGCTTGCCGGCGAGGGCGCCCTGCACCGCCTGGGAGACCCAGGAGTTGAGCGATACGCCCTGCTGGGCCGCGGCCTGCTCGGCCTGCGCCTTGATCTGCTCGACGAGCCGGAGCGTGATCCGGCTGATGTCGCCGGCGTCGCCCGGGCCGGGCGGGGTGAAGCGCGGCGCGTGCTGCTCGTGCTCGTGCTCGGTACCGGAGACGGCCACGCGGACGTCCCGCCCGTCGAGGCGCACCTCGACGGTGCGGTCGCCGAGCGCCTCGGTGACCTCGGCGGCCAGGTCGGAGAGGGCGTTCATGACGGCCAGCCGGGCCGCGGGTTCGATCGCCGCGCCGAGGAGCGCGGCCGTGCGCTGGGTCTGCTCGTCGCCCGCGGCGGCGGCGGACGCGAGGTCCTCCCGCAGCTGCGCGACGTACTGGCCGATGTCCATGACGCCACTATGGCGTCACCTCTGACATCACGCAACCGTCATCGCGCTGTCAGGCTGACGTCGGGCCGGTTCCGTCGGCCCCGCCGGTTACGCTGCCGACCATGCCGCAGACCGTCCCGCCGAAGGTCCAGCTCGTCGCCAAGACCGAGTTCTTCCCGCCGGCCGACGTGCCGTGGGAGACCGACGCGGACGGCGGGCAGGCACTCGCCGAGTTCGCCGGCCGGGCCTGCTACCAGTCCTGGAGCAAGCCCAACCCGCGCACCGCGACCAACGAGGGCTACCTGCGGCACATCCTCGAGGTCGGGCACCTGTCCGTGCTCGAGCACGGCACGGTCAGCTTCTACCTGACCGGCATCTCACGCAGCCTCACGCACGAGCTGATCCGGCACCGGCACTTCTCGTACTCGCAGCTGTCGCAGCGGTACGTTCCGGAGCGCGACGCGGCGATGGTCGAGCCGGAGGTCATCGCGGACGACCCCGAGCTCCACCAGATGTTCCTCGACGCCGCCGAGGCCTCGGTGAAGGCCTACGAGAATCTGCTCGAGGGCCTGGAGAAGCGGTTCGCCGACGTCCCGAACGCCACCCTGCGCCGCAAGCAGGCACGGCAGGCGGCCCGGGCGATCCTGCCCAACGCCACGGAGACCCGGATCGTGGTCACCGGCAACTACCGCGCCTGGCGGCACTTCATCGGCATGCGCGCCACGGAGCACGCGGACGTGGAGATCCGCGCGCTCGCGATCGAGTGCCTGCGGCAGCTGCAGGCCGAGGTCCCGAACGTCTTCAACGACTTCGACATCCAGAAGCTCGACGACGGCACCGAGATCGCCAGCAGCCCGTTCGTCACGGAGGGCTAGCGCAGCGCCGCTCGACCGTCGGCACGGAGGGCTAGCGCACCGCCGCCCGACCGTCGGCACGGAGGGCTAGCGCAGCGCCGCCCGACCGTCGGCACGGAGGGCTGATCAGATCGACGGCCACTGCTCCAGCAGGGTCGGGTCCCCGCCGGCGTGCAGCGACACCGGGTCGCGGCGCCGCCACAGGGCGAGGACGAGATCGGAGGCCGTGCCGCGCATCGTCGTCACGGGGCCGGGGTCCGGCAGGTCCCGGGTGAGCCGCTCGCCGGTGTCGGTGATCTCGACCGCCAGGGTGGTCGGAGCGGGCGGCGCCATCCCGGCCGCGAGCCCGGTCGCGACGAACACGTCGAGGTACTCGGCGATCCCGTCGCGCGCCACGGCGGTGTCGATCGGTGCGGGCTCACCGGACAGCCCGGTGTGCGCGTCCCAGCGGTGCACCGCGAACTCGTGCGCGGCCCGGCGCTGCCAGAAGGCGGCCGTGTCCGGTGCGACCGACCAGTTCGGTGCGGGGGCAGCCGGGTCGGTGTCGCGCAGCGCCCGCACGAGGGCGTCGAGGTCGTCGTCCCAGGTCCGCAGCGCCTCGTCGGGCGGGACGGGCGGGATCTCGTCGGGTGCCGGTCCCGCGAGCACGTCGGGCACCCAGCGGGCGAAGCCGGCCGTGTGGGCGAGCAGGTCCGCACCCGTCCACCCCGGACACGAGCGGAGCGTCTCCGCCGCGCCCACCCGGGCCGCGGCGCCGAGCGCCCGGCCCTCCGTCTCCACCGCCGTTGCGAATCCCCCCGAATTCATGACAACCAAGGTGTCATCTTCGCCTGTCGGGCGCAACGGGCTCCCCGCCGCTAGCGTGGCCCCGGTGAGCCTTGCGACCGACGAGCGCGCCGCCCTGTCCGACACCCTGGAGAAGCTCGGCCCCGACCGCCCGACGCTGTGCGAGGGCTGGGCCACCCGGGACCTGCTCGCGCACCTGCTCGTCCGGGAGCGGCAGCCCTGGGCCGCGCCCGGCATCGTCGTGCCGGTCCTGCACCCGCTCACGCAGAAGGGCATGGCGGGGTACGCCGACACCCCGTGGGAGTCGATGATCGGCGAACTGCGCGAGGGCGCGCCGCCGTGGTCGCCGTACCGCATCGGCAAGGTCGACGAGGTCGCCAACGGCGCCGAGTTCTTCGTCCACCACGAGGACGCCCGCCGCGGCGAGCCCGGCTGGGAGCCCCGCCCGGCGGACAAGGAGCGGGACGAGCAGCTCTGGGCGCTCGCCACGCGGATGGGCCGGCTCCTGGTGCGCCGCAGCCCCGTCGGCGTCGTGCTGCGCAGGCCGGAGGGCGCGGCACACGTCGTGAAGACCGGCCCCGGCCTGGTCACCCTGGTCGGCGACCCCGGCGAGATCGTCCTGCACCTCTTCGGCCGCGACGTCGCCCGGGTCGAGGTCGAGGGGATCGCTTCCGACGTCGAGCTGTACAAGGGCGTGAGTCGCGGGCTGTAGTCGTCCGCCTACGCACCTTGACGTATGGAGGTGCATCGCCCGGGTTCCTAGCGTTCGAGATCGGCGTCGCTGGGGAACGGGGTGGTCACGATCGGTCGCAGCCACTGGGGCGTCGCGATCCTCGCCGCCGCGACGTGCGCACTCCTCGTCTCGGGCGTGGCCCTCGCTGGTCGCGGCGGTCTCGCTCACCGCGCTCTGGGTGTTCCGGGCGACCTGGCCGCGACTCCCCTGCCGGGCTCGTCGCGTGCTCGTCCGTGCTGCCGGTCCGGTCGCAGGCGCCCTGGGGCTGATGGCGATCCTGCTGGCCGGCGTGGCGTTCGTCGATCCGAGCCCGTTCGACGCGTTCCCGTGGCTCGCGGGCTCCTGCCTCGCCGTCGGCGTGCCCCTCGCCGCCTGGGCCTTCCGGGCGCGGCGGCGCTCCACGTCCTTCGCTGCCGTCGCGGAGTGGACCGCCTGCTTCGTCCTGGTCGCGGTCGGACTCTTCTGGGCGGCGGGCGACTACTCGTCGGCGGTCGGGACGGGACGGGCACAGAACATCGCCGCGACCCTCCCGCAGTCCGCCGACGTCGTCCTGTTCAGCGAGAAGGCGCTGCAGTCACGGGTCGCAGGAGTCGTCGAGACCGCCTGCGCGGGGTCGGGCTTCCGCTACGACGGCCTCACACTGGTCATGCAGGCCGGGGACCGCTATGTCCTGCTCCCGGCGGCGTGGACCCCTGCCACGGGGAGCGCGGTCGTACTTCCGCGGTCGGACGGCGTCCGCCTCGAGTTCGCCGCGCCCGGCACCGCTCAGGTCGGCGGTTGCTGAAGGGGGCCGGGTACCGTCACCCCCATGAGCCCCTCCTCCGCGCAGGCCCTGCCTCCGGGTCGCCCGTTCGGCCAGGTGCTGACGGCGATGGTCACGCCCTTCGACGCGGAGGGGGAGCTGGACCTGGCGAAGGCGGAGGAGCTGGCCACCCACCTCGTCGACCTGGGCAACGACGGGCTGGTCGTCAACGGGACCACCGGCGAGGGCCCGACGACGTCGGACACGGAGAAGTCCGAGCTGGTCCGCGCCGTGGTGAGCGCGGTCGGCGACCGCGCCACGATCGTCGCCGGCGCGGGCACCTACGACACGGCGCACAGCATCCACCTGGCCCGCCAGGCCGAGAAGGCGGGCGCGCACGGGCTGCTCGTCGTCACCCCGTACTACTCGCGGCCCCCGCAGAACGGGCTGCTCCTGCACTTCACCGCGGTCGCCGACGCGACCGAGCTGCCGGTGATGCTCTACGACATCCCGCCGCGCTCCGTCGTCCCGATCGAGCTGGACACGCTGCAGCGGCTCGCCCAGCACCCGCGGATCCTCGCGGTCAAGGACGCGCGCAACGACCTGCGCGTCGGTACCGAGGTGCTCGCCACCACGACGCTCGCCTACTACTCGGGCGACGACCCGGTGAACCTGCCCTGGCTGTCCGTCGGGGCCGTCGGGTTCGTCTCGGTGATCGGGCACGTCGTGGCCGACCGCCTGCGCGTGATGCTCGAGGCCTTCGAGGCCGGCGAGCACGACCGGGCCCGCAACCTGCACTACGCCATGATCCCGCTGCTCCGCGGCATGGGACGGGTCGGCGGCGCGGTCTTCTCGAAGGTGGCGCTGCGCCTGCGGGGGCTCGACGTCGGCGAGCCCCGGCTGCCCCTGCCGCCCGCGACCGAGGAGCAGGTCGCGCTGATCGCGGCGGACCTGATGGCCGGCGGCGTCGCGCTCGACCCCGACCGCGTGCCGCACGGCCGCCCCGCCCACCCCGGACACGGGGCGTTGGGCACCCGCACGGACACCGACCTGGGGGCCGAGGTCGCCTACCGCTGACCCGGCCCCTCCGACCAGCGCCGATGTTCGCTCCGCAAGCTCCGCTCAGCACCGGAGTTCGCCCCGCGAGCTCCGCTCAGCAAGAAAAGGCACATACCACGTGAGTCGTCCCTCCTCCCGCAACGACCGTCGCCGCCGATCGGGACGCCGGGAGCGCGGTCCCGAGCGGCCGCCGCAGCCACCGGAGATCACCAACCCGACCGAGCTGCCCGCCGGGCCGCCGCCCGCACTGCCCGAGGGCGGCCTGCGGGTGTACGCCCTCGGCGGCATCGGTGAGATCGGCCGCAACATGACGGTCTTCGAGTACGGGGACCGGCTCATGGTCGTCGACTGCGGGGTGCTGTTCCCGTCCGAGGACTCGCCCGGCGTCGACCTGATCCTCCCGGACTTCCGCGCGATCGAGCACCGGCTCGACGACATCGACGTCCTCGTGCTCACCCACGGTCACGAGGACCACATCGGGGCCGTCCCGTTCCTGCTCCGGCAGAAGCCGGACCTGCTCGTCGTCGGGTCGCGCTTCACGCTCGCCCTGGTCGCCGCCAAGTGCAAGGAGCACCACCTCACCCCGCACCTGCTGGAGGTGAAGGAGGGCGACCGGCTGCACCACGGGCCGTGGGACTGCGAGTACTTCGCGGTCAACCACTCGATCCCCGACGCGCTGGCCGTCGCCATCCGCACCCCCGCGGGCCTGGTCCTGCACACCGGCGACATCAAGCTCGACCAGCTCCCGCTGGACGACCGGCTCACCGACCTCGCCGGCTTCTCGCGCCTCGGCGACGAGGGCGTGGACCTGTTCGTGGTCGACTCCACGAACGCGGACGTCCCCGGATTCGTCACGCCGGAGCGCGAGATCGGCCCGGTGATCTCGGACGTCTTCGCCAAGGCCCCGTCACGGATCATCGTGGCCTGCTTCGCGAGCCACGTGCACCGGGTGCAGCAGGTGCTCGACGCCGCCGCGGAGCACGGCCGCAAGGTCTGCTTCGCCGGCCGCTCGATGGTCCGCAACATGGGCCTGGCGGGCGAGCTGGACCTGCTCACCATGCCGGAGGGCCTGCTCGTCGACCTCGACGAGGCCATGCGGCTGCCCGACGAGCAGCTGGTCCTGATCTCCACCGGGTCGCAGGGCGAGCCGCTCTCGGCGCTGTCCCGGATGGCCCGTGGCGACCACCGCAGCGTCGTGATCCGCCCGGACGACACGGTGATCCTGGCCAGCTCGCTGATCCCGGGCAACGAGACCGCGGTCTTCGCGGTGATCAACGGCCTGACCCGGCTCGGCGCCAAGGTCGTGCACCAGGGCAACGCGAAGGTGCACGTGTCCGGGCACTCGCCGGCCGGTGAGCTGCTGTTCCTCTACAACGCGGTGCGGCCGTCGAACGTCATGCCGGCGCACGGGGAGTGGCGGCACCTGCGCGCCAACAAGGCGCTCGCGGTGGCGACCGGGGTGCCCGAGGAGAACGTCGTGATCGCCGAGGACGGCGTGGTCGTCGACATCGTCGACGGCAAGGCGGCGATCACCGGGCGGGTCGAGGTGGGCCGTGTGTACGTCGACGGGAACCTCGTCGGCGACGTCGGCGAGGGCGTGCTCTCGGACCGGCTGGTGCTCGGCGAGGGCGGCTTCATCTCGATCACCGTCGCGATCGACGCGCAGACCGGCCGCGCCGTCTCCCGTCCGACCTTGTCCGGCCGCGGGTTCTCCGACGACCCGAAGGCGCTCGACGCCGTCCTGCCGCTGGTCGAGGACGAGCTCTCCCGCACCGAGAACGACGGGATCACCGACACGCACCGGGTCGCCCAGTCCGTTCGCCGGGTGGTCGGGAAGTGGGTGGGGGAGACCTACCGCCGCCGTCCCATGATCGTGCCGACGGTCATCGCGGTCTGAGCCGGCGCCCCGGCGCCCGGTCTGTGAGCCGGGTCCGGGGGTGCGTCGGTCACCGGTTTCGTCGGCCTCCGCGGCTACCGTGGGCGACATGGCAGGACGAGGGACGGCCGGGCGGGCCGCGGACGGGGCGGGCCTGCGGGCCGCGGCCGGATCGGGTCGGAGCTCGCGGTCGTCCTCGTCGTCGCGCTCGCGGTCGTCCACCTCCCGCTCGCGCGGCTCGTCGTCGTCGCGGTCCCGCACGCCCGCGAAGCGCGCGCCCGCCCGCCGCCAGCCGGACCTGATCGACAAGGGGATCGACGCCGTCGGCCGCGGCGTCGTCCGGATGACCAAGTCGGCGGGGCGCGCCGCCGGGCGGACGCGCGAGATCGACCCCGCGCACCGCCGGGACGGGCTCGGCGTGCTGTTCATCGTGCTCGCGGTGATCTCCGCCGCGGGGATCTGGTGGGAGGCCGGCGGCCCGGTCGGCCGTGGCTTCTCCGCCGGCGTCGAGGCCGTGTTCGGCATCGCCGGCGTGTTGCTGCCGGTGATCCTGCTGGCCGTCGGCGTCGTGCTGATGACCACGCCCGCGCACCCCGAGGCACGGCCGCGGATCGCCGTCGGCACGCTGCTGCTGGCCCTGGGCGTGCTCGGGCTGGTGCACCTGTTCTCCGGCTCGCCGGACGAGCCGGGGCAGTGGGCCTCCGGCGGCGGCGCGATCGGATACGTCGCGGCCACCCCGCTGGCGAGCGGGCTCACCGCGTGGGTCGCGGTGCCGATCCTGCTGCTCGTCAGCTTCTACGCGTTCCTGGTGCTCACGGCCACGCCCGTGCGCGAGGTGCCCAACCGCGTGCGCCGGCTGCTCGGCCACCCGGAGATCCATCCCGAGGGCGAGGAGGACGAGGCGCCCCTCGCCGAGGAGGAGCCCACCGCCGAGGCCCCGCCGGCGCGCCGCCGCCCGGCCCGCCGCAGGCAGGCGACGAGCGCCGAGGCGTTCAAGGACGACACCGCCGGCGCCGCGGACGCCGCGGGCGACACGCCCCCGGCGGAGCCGGAGGAGGAGTACGTCCCGGTCGCGCCCAAGCCGAAGGCGAAGCGCCCGGACCCGGCCTCCATCGTGGCGACGCCCCCCGCGGAGGCCGCGCCCGCCGAGGGCGAGCAGATGTCGATGGCGATCCGCGAGCCCGTCGGCGAGGGCGCGTACACGTTGCCGCCGGCGGACCTGCTCGAGACCGGCCCCGCGCCGAAGGTCCGCTCCGCGGCGAACGACGAGATGATCGAGCGCATCACCGGGGTGCTCGACCAGTTCAACGTCGACGCCCAGGTCACCGGCTTCACCCGCGGCCCGACGGTCACGCGCTACGAGATCGAGCTGGGCCCGGCCGTGAAGGTCGAGAAGATCACCCAGCTGTCGAAGAACATCGCCTACGCGGTGGCCACGGACAACGTCCGCATCCTCGCCCCGATCCCGGGCAAGTCCGCGGTCGGCATCGAGGTGCCCAACTCCGACCGCGAGATGGTCCGGCTCGGCGACGTGCTGCGCTCCGGCACGGCGCGCAACGAGCAGCACCCCATGGTCATCGGCCTGGGCAAGGACATCGAGGGCCACTTCCTCTGCGCGAACCTGGCGAAGATGCCGCACCTGCTGGTCGCGGGGTCCACCGGTTCCGGCAAGTCGAGCTTCGTCAACTCGATGCTCGTCTCGCTGCTCTCCCGGGCCACGCCCGAGGAGGTCCGGATGATCCTCGTCGACCCCAAGATGGTCGAGCTCACGCCGTACGAGGGCATCCCGCACCTGATCACGCCCATCATCACCCAGCCGAAGAAGGCGGCGTCCGCGCTGGCCTGGCTGGTGGAGGAGATGGAGCAGCGCTACCAGGACATGCAGGCCAACCGCGTCCGGCACATCGACGACTTCAACCGCAAGGTCCGCACCGGCGAGATCACCGCGCCCCTGGGCAGCGAGCGGGAGTACCGGCCCTACCCGTACATCCTCTGCATCGTCGACGAGCTGGCCGACCTGATGATGACCGCCCCGCGGGACGTCGAGGACGCGATCGTCCGCATCACGCAGAAGGCCCGCGCCGCCGGCATCCATCTCGTCCTGGCGACCCAGCGGCCGTCGGTCGACGTGGTCACCGGCCTGATCAAGACGAACGTGCCGTCCCGGCTCGCGTTCGCCACGTCGTCGCTCACGGACTCGCGGGTCATCCTCGACCAGCCGGGCGCCGAGAAGCTGATCGGCATGGGCGACGGGCTCTACCTGCCCATGGGCGCCAGCAAGCCGATCCGCATGCAGGGCGCCTACATCTCGGACGAGGAGATCGCCGAGGTCGTCGGGTTCACCAAGGAGCAGGCCGAGCCGACCTACACCGAGGGCGTCACGGCGGCGAAGCAGGGCGAGGCCAAGGAGATCGACCCGGACATCGGGGACGACCTCGAGGTCCTCATCCAGGCCGCCGAGCTCATCGTGACCTCGCAGTTCGGCTCGACGTCGATGCTCCAGCGAAAGCTGCGCGTCGGGTTCGCCAAGGCGGGCCGGTTGATGGACCTGCTCGAGACGCGCGGGATCGTCGGGCCGTCCGAGGGCTCGAAGGCGCGGGACGTGCTCGTCAAGCCCGAGGAGCTCGAGAACGTGATCTGGCTGCTGCGCGGCGGGGGCGGCGACGCGCCCACCGAGGACGATGATTGAACCTTCTACCAGCAGGAACTGACCCGGCGGTGGTCGTTCGGCTCCGCTGAGCAGCCGTTCGGCGTGCGGCCGTGTGGGGGCGTTCACAAGAGGGCCGTCGGCGTCACCGGTTCGTGACCTTTTCTGCCAGAGTGTTCGGCGGCCCGTGCCCGGGCCGTCTCCTCGTCGGAAGGTCATGGAGTGTTCTGGAGCAAGCGTGGGAAGGGTGCACGCCGGTCGGACACCGGTCGGAACGCGCTCGTGCCGATCCCGCTCACCGGTGGTCTGCTGAGCGGGCAGGTCCAGGACGGCGAGGGGCGGCCGCTGGCCGGAGCGCAGGTCTCGGTCCTCGACCGCGCCAGCACGCAGATCGTCAACGCCGACACCGACCCCTTCGGCTACTTCACCGCTGCGCTCGTCCCCGGGCAGTACCGGGTGCGCGCCGAGGCCGGCGGCTACCGGGGCAACGGCACCACGGTCGAGGTCGAGTGGGGCAAGCACGCCGAGGTCGGCGCGCTGACGCTCGCTCCGGACCAGTCGCTCACCCCGCCGCCGCCCGGCATCTACGACATCGACCCGGACCACTCGTCCGTCCGGTTCATCGCCCGGCACATCGGCATGTCGCGGGTCTACGGCCGCTTCAACCGCTTCCGCGGGCAGATCCGCATCGCCGAGCCCTTCGAGGACTCGGCCGTCGACGTCGTGATCGACGCCGTCAGCGTCGACACCAACGTCGAGGCCCGGGACACCCACCTGCGGTCGCCGGACTTCCTCGACGTCGAGCGCTTCCCGCAGCTGCGCTTCTCCAGCACCCGGTTCCGCCGTGGCCCCGGCAACCGCTGGATCGTCGACGGCGACCTCACGCTGCACGGCCTGACCAGCGACGTCCAGCTCGACGTCACCTTCCTCGGCATGGAGGAGTGGAACGGCCGGCGCGCCGGCGCCGTCGCCACCGCCGAGCTGCACCGCGAGCACTTCACGCTCAACTGGCAGCAGATGGTCAACCGCGGCGTGCCCGTCGTCGGCTCGACGATCGAGATCAACCTCGACGTGCAGGCGGTCGTGCAGCAGTAGCCGCGCCCGCGAACGCGTGCTGGCGCCAGGCCTCGTAGACCGCGACGGCCGCGGCGTTGGCGAGGTTCAGCGAGCGGGACCCGGGGACCATGGGGAGCCGGATCCGCGCGCTGACCTGCGGCGCGTGGGCGACGTCGGTGGGCAGCCCGGTCGACTCCGAGCCGAAGAGCAGGACGTCGCCGGGCTCGTAGGCGACATCGGAGTAGTCGCGGTCCGCGCCCGTCGTGAACGCGTACACGCGGGCGGGCGCCACCGCGGCCCACAGGTCGTCGATCGTGCGGTGCACCCGGAGCTCGGCCAGCTCGTGGTAGTCGAGGCCGGCGCGCCGGACGTGGCGCTCGTCGAGCGCGAAGCCCAGCGGCTCCACCAGGTGCAGCTCGGCGCCGGTGTTGGCCGCGAGCCGGATAGCGCTGCCGGTGTTGGGCGGGATCTCGGGGGCGTGGAAGGCGATCCGGAACACGCGCCCTTCGTAGCAGGCGGCGTGCGGTCGTGGCGGAACCGGATCAGCCGTCGGGTCTCTCGGCCAGCCACTCGGTCGCCGTGAGCCCGGCGAGCTCGCGGAAGTCCCGGGCGAGGTGGGCCTGGTCGGCGTAGCCGCAGACCGCGGCCGTGTCGGCGAGTGCCGGACGCGCGGGACCACGCAGCAGGTCGCAGGCCCGCTCGAACCGGATCACCCGGGCGGCCGACTTGGGGGAGAGGCCGATCTCGTCGCGGAACCGCAGGGCCAGGTGCCGGCGACTCCAGCCGACCTCGCGGGCGAGCTCCTCGATCCGCAGCGTGCCGCCGGTCCCCGCCAGCCGGTCCCAGGCGCGCGCGACCTCCGGGCGCGGGTCCGGGCGGCGGGCGTCGGCGGCGAGCCGGGTGAGCGCGGCGTCGAGCAGCGCGAACCGGCTCGCCCAGGTCGGGGCCTCCGCGAGGCGCTCGACGAGGACGTCGGCGCGCCGGCCGAGGAGGTCGCCGAGCCCGACGACGTCGCCGGCCAGGGCGCTCGCCGGGGCTCCGAGCAGGGTGCGCGCGCCGAGCCAGGTCAGCCGCAGCTGCAGGCCGGTCTGCGCGGGCCCCGTGGCGATCACGGCGGGCCGGTCGTGCAACCCGCCGACCATGCCGCGGAACGAGCCGGGGGACCGGGCGGGATCGGGCGTGCGCAGGACGTCGACGAGGCCGTCGAGGCACAGCAGGAAGGTCAGGTGCCCTCCCGGGACGCCCATGTGCGTGCCGGGCTCCGTCGCGGGCGTGCGGTAGCCGCTGTAGAGGTCGACGAGCGGGCGCAGCGCCGGAGCCGGCCGCGCCCACACCAGCTCCGAGCCGCCCCCGGGGCGGGTCGGATCGGTCACGGTCCGAGGGTATCGCCGCAGCTCAGCGCCCCGCACCCCACGAGCCGCACTGCAGCCCCCCGCAAGTCGCGCTGCAGCCCCCGCGAGTCGGCAGTTTCAGCACCGCGAGTCGCGAGTTCCAGCACCGCGAGTCGCGAGTTCCAGCACCGCGAGTCGCGAGTTCCAGCACCGCGAGTCGGCAGTTCCGGCAGCGCGAGTCGCGAGCTACTGCCCGCTCATCCCAGCTCCGCGGCCCGGTGGGCGCCGTGCCGCCGCAGCCAGGCGACGAGCGCCCCGGCCCCGGCGCGCTCGGCGGCGTCGAGCGGGGTGAGCCGCTCCCACGGCGGCAGCACGTCCGGGTCGGCGCCGCGGTCCAGCAGGTACTCGGCCGCGTCGAGGCTCCCGCCGTGGCAGGCGTACCAGAACGCGACGTCGACGTCGTCGGGCCGCGGCGGGTGCTCCTCGTACTCGGCGACGAGGAGGTCGACCATGCCGAGCGCGGCGGCCTCGGCGGGGCGGGGCGTTGCACCCCGCTCGACGAGCCGGCGCGCCGCGGCCTGCTGCCCGAACGCGACGGCGTCGGAGAGCGGTGTGCCGTCGGCGAACACCGCGCCGTCGGCGTCGATCGCGGCGCCGGCGTCGAGCAGGGCGTCGAGCAGGGGGACGTCGTCGTTGCTGGCGGCCCAGTGCAGGGCGGTCTCGCGGTGCGCGCCGACGAACCGGGCGTCGACGTCCGCGCCCGCCGCCACGAGCATCCGCGCCATCTCGGGCCCGGCCGGGCGGTTCCCGGGCCAGTCTGCGACGACGTGCAGCAGGGTCCGCGCGCCATCGGGCCGGGCGGTGGCGAGGCCGGGCTCGGCGGCGAGCAGGCGGCGCAGCGCTGCCGCGTCGCCGGCCCGGATCGCGGCGACGGCCTGCTCCTCGGCCTCGGTCATGCGGGCGATCCTGCCCGCCGGTCTCCCCACATGTGCATCTCGAACGCTCAGAACTCCCGACTCGCGGTGCTGGAACTCGCGACTCGCGGTGCTGGAGCTCGCGACTCGCGGTGCTGGAGCTCGCGACTCGCGGTGCTGGAGCTCGCGACTCGCGGTGCTGGAGCTCGCGACTCGCGGGAGATCCCGGGCGCTACAGGGCCAGCATCATGCGGACGTTGCCGAGGGTGTTGGGCTTGACGTGGGCGAGGTCTAGGAACTCCGCGACCCCGGCGTCGTAGGAACGCAGCATCGCGTTGAACACCTCCTGCGACACGGGGGTGCCGTCGATCTCGGCGAACCCGTGCCGGGCGAAGAAGTGCCGCTCGAAGGTGAGCACGAACAGCCGCTTGAGCCCCAGCTCACGGGCCCCGTCGATGAGTGCGGAGACGATCGCGTGCCCCGCCCCGCGGCCGAGCACCTTGGGGTGCACCGCGACCGTGCGGATCTCGCCGAGGTCCTCCCACAGCACGTGCAGCGCGCCGCACCCGACGACCTCGCCGTCGATCTCCGCGACCAGGAACTCCTGCACCGCCTCGTAGAGGGTGACGATCTCCTTGGCGAGCAGCACCTTGCCCGCGTAGTTGTCCACGAGGGACTTGATCGTCGTCACGTCGGCGGTGCGCGCCCGCCGGACGGCCACCGCTGCCATGGCGGTGGAGCGTAGATCATGCGAGCTGCCGTCTACCCTGTGACTCGTGAGTTCCCGAGACGCCGCGCCCCGCCGGGCCGCCCTGCTGACACTGGGCTGCGCCCGCAACGAGGTCGACTCCGAGGAGCTCGCCGGCCGGCTGACCGGCAGCGGCTGGGAGCTGGCCGAGGCCGACGAGGCGGACGTGATCGTGGTGAACACGTGCGGTTTCGTCGAACAGGCCAAGAAGGACTCGATCGACACGCTGCTGTCGGCATCGGACGTGGCGAAGGGCCGCGGCGCCAAGGTGGTCGCGGTCGGCTGCATGGCCGAGCGGTACGGCAAGGAGCTGGCCGACAGCCTCCCGGAGGCCGACGCCGTGCTGGGCTTCGACGCCTACCCGGACCTCGCCGAGCGCCTGGGGGACGTGGTCGCGGGGCACACCCCCACCCCCCACGTGCCCGTCGACCGCCGGACCCTGCTCCCGATCTCGCCGGTGCAGCGCCCGGAGGCGAGCGTCGACGTCGCGATCCCGGGTCACGCCTGGGTCCCCGACATCGCGCGCCGCCGGCTGAGCACGGGCCCGGTCGCGAGCCTGAAGCTGGCCTCGGGCTGCGACCGCCGCTGCGCGTTCTGCGCCATCCCCTCCTTCCGCGGCTCGTTCGTGTCGCGCCACCCGGACGAGGTGCTGGCCGAGGCCGCATGGCTCGCCCGAAACGGGGTACGGGAGCTCGTGCTGGTCAGCGAGAACTCGACGTCGTACGGGAAGGACCTCCCGGGCGGCACCCGGGCGCTGGTCGACCTGCTGCCGCGGCTCGCCGCCATCCCCGGGATCGAGCGCGTGCGGGTCAGCTACCTGCAGCCCGCCGAGACCCGCCCCGACCTGCTGCAGGTCGTCGCGGCCACGGACGGGGTCGCGCCCTACTTCGACCTGTCCTTCCAGCACGCGTCGAACCCGGTCCTGCGGCGGATGCGCCGCTTCGGCTCCCGCACCGACTTCCTCGACCTCTGCGCGCGCATCCGCGCGGTCGCGCCCGAGGCGGGCATCCGCAGCAACGTGATCGTCGGGTTCCCCGGCGAGACCGAGGAGGACCTCGCCGAGCTGGAGGCGTTCCTGACGGGCGCCCGGCTCGACGCCGTGGGCGTGTTCGGCTACTCGGACGAGGAGGGCACCGAGGCGGCCGGCTACGACGGCAAGATCGACCCGGCGGAGGTTGCCGCGCGCGTCGAGCGGATCTCCGCGCTGGTCGACGAGCTGATGACCCAGCGGGCCGAGGAGCGGATCGGCACCGAGGTCGTCGTGCTGGTGGAGACGGCCGAGTCGGAGACCGAGGACGCCGCCGGCCGCGCCGCGCACCAGGCCCCTGAGGTCGACGGCGAGTGCGTGTTCGTCTCCGGCGAGCTCGACGGCGAGCCCCTCGAGGTGGGCGCGTTCGTGCGGGCCGAGGTGGTCGACTCCGAGGGTGCGGACCTCGTCGTCGAGGCCCGCGAGGTCGTGGTCCCGGCGGCCGCCGGCCTCGTGACCGCGGGAACGGCGGGATGAGCGCCGCGGGCGGCGGGGGAGCGCGATGAGCGCGGTCCCGGCCGAGGAGCCCGTCGCCTCGCCGGAGAACGCGGTCCCGCTGCTGAACCTCGCCAACGTGCTCACCGGCGTGCGGCTGGTGCTCGTCCCCTTCTTCCTGCTCGCCCTGCTGCACCTCGACGGCACGGACCTGGCCTGGCGGCTCGTCGCGGCCCTGCTGTTCGCCGTCGCCGCGATCACCGACCGGTTCGACGGCGAGATCGCGCGCAAGCGGGGGCTGGTCACCTCGTTCGGCAAGATCGCCGACCCGATCGCCGACAAGGCGCTGATGGGCGCAGCCCTGGTCGGGCTGTCGGTGCTGGGGCTGCTGCCCTGGTGGGTCACCGTCGTGATCATGGGTCGCGAGATCGGCGTGACGCTGCTGCGCTTCTGGGTGATCCGGCACGGGGTGATCCCGGCGAGCAAGGGCGGGAAGCTGAAGACGCTCGTGCAGACCTTCGCGATCGGCGTCTACGTGCTGCCGCTGACGCTCCTGCTGCCCACGATGGCCGGGGCGGTCGAGGTCGTCCGGTGGACGCTGATGGCCGTGGCGATCGTGCTCACCGTGGTGACCGGCCTGGACTACGTGGTGCGGGCGGTCCGGCTGCGCGCCGCGGCCCGGGCGGCGCTGCGCCGCGCCTGACGGGGCACGCGCGGCCGGGGCTGTTCGCCCACGGCGGACGTGTCGGGCGCCGCGCTGCGGCGACGCGGGCGGCCAGGACTCGGTACGGTGGGGGCACCCCGTCCCCCGGACGGGGTTGCTCGGGGTCCGACGAGGAGGGTGGGCGCATGGCTCTGCTGCTGCGTGAGGCGATCGGTGGCAGCCTTCGGCGTGCCCGCACCCTGCGGAAGCGCACCCTGCGCGACGTCTCCCGCGCGGCGCGGGTCAGCCTCGGCTACCTCTCGGAGGTCGAGCGCGGCCGCAAGGAGCCCTCGAGCGAGTTGCTCGCGTCGATCTGCGAGGCGCTCGACGTCGCGCTGCCGGACCTGCTCGCCGAGGTCATCAGCGAGATGACGCGGGACGAGCGGCTGGAGTTCGTCGGCCGCAACGAGACCCTGGTCCCGATCGGGCAGCGGCACACCGACCTGCGCCTGGCCCCGGTGCGCACGGGCGCCCCGCTCGGCGGCAACCGCCCCGGCACCCCGGTCGCCTCCGCGGCCTGAACGGGCGCCGGGTTCCCGGCCGCCTGAGATCCGCCTGTGGGTGGCGTGCGCCCACTCCTGTCCGGTTCGTCCGATCTCCCCGTACCGCCGCGCCCGGGCCCGGTAGCCTGGGACCCGGGTCGCCCCGAGGGCGGCCTCCGGACGATCCCCGATATCGTCCGCACGCGGTGGCACCCGAGGCCGTGGCGATGCCACGATGGGCGCAAGAGCACCGCTCGGCGGTCGCGGGGGGACACACGCGGGCCGCTCGGTGGAGGCGGTACCCGGTTCGCACTCGGAGGTAGGCGGAGCAGATGGCCAACGGTTTCACGAAGGCCTGGAAGTACCTGATGGCCCTGTTCTCGTCGAAGGTCGACGAGTACGCGGACCCGAAGGTGCAGATCCAGCAGGCCATCGAGGACGCACAGCGCCAGCACCAGGCGCTCTCGCAGCAGGCGGCGGCCGTCATCGGCAACCAGCGCCAGCTGGAGATGAAGCTCAACCGGCAGCTGGGGGAGATCGAGAAGCTGCAGGCGTCGGCGCGTCAGGCGCTGGTCCTCGCCGACCAGGCGCGGGCCCAGGGCGACGAGCAGAAGGCGCAGCAGTACGAGCAGGCCGCGCAGGCCACGGCCACCCAGCTGGTCACGGCCGAGCAGTCGGTCGAGGACCTCAAGACCCTGCACGACCAGTCGATCGGCGCCGCTGCGCAGGCCAAGCAGGCCGTGGAGCGCAACTCGATGATGCTGCAGCAGAAGATCGCCGAGCGCACGAAGCTGCTCAGCCAGCTCGAGCAGGCGAAGATGCAGGAGCAGGCCGCGGCCTCGCTGCGGCAGATGACCGAGCTCTCGGCGCCGGGCAACACGCCGTCGCTGGAGGAGGTCCGGGACAAGATCGAGCGGCGCTACGCCAACGCGATCGGCTCGGCGGAGCTGGCGCAGAACTCGGTCCAGGGCCGGATGCTCGAGGTCCAGCAGGCGACCGTCGACATGGCGGGCGCCAACCGGCTCGAGCAGATCCGCGCGTCGATGGCGGGCACCCCGATCTCCGGGTCGGAGGAGAAGCCGACCCAGCAGATCCCGGCGGCCCCGCAGAGCGCCCCGCAGGGGCAGCAGCAGCCCGGCACCGCCTGACGATCCCGTCCGGACGCCGCCCCTCCCGCGCGGGAGGGGCGGCGTCCGTCGTTCTCGGCGTCGTTCTCAGCGCCGGAGCGGGCGGCGGGCGCGGGTCGGCCGCGGCGCGGGGCCGGGCTGGCAGCGCGGGCACCAGTAGGAGAGCCGGGCGTAGACGCCGTCGCCCTGCTCGGCGACCCGGATTCGGGTGCCGCAGCGGCGGCAGGGCCGGCCGCCGCGCTCGAAGACCCAGTGCGCCTCGGTGGGGTGCAGCGAGCCGGTGGTCGTCTGCTCCGGTCGGTCGGCGTTGTTCAGCAGGAGCGTGCGGGCCAGCGCGACGACGCCGGGCAGGTCCGGGGTGTCCCGCACGAGCGTCCACGGCGAGAGCCCGAGCAGGAAGCAGATCTCGGTCTTGTAGAGGTTGCCGACGCCGGCCATGACCCGCTGCTCCAGCAGCGCCAGGCCCAGCTCGTGGTCGGCGCGGGCGGCGAGCCTGCGCAGCGCCTCGGCCTCCTGTTCCGGCCCCCAGGCCGGGTCGAGCAGGTCGGGGCCGAGATGCCCGACGAGCCGGGACTCCTCCGCGGTCGGCAGCAGCTCGAGGTCGTGCAGCGCGAACCCCACGGCCACCCGCTCGGGCACCTCCAGCACCGCGCGGGCCTCGTAGCCGGGCCGCCGCCACCGCATACCGGGGCGGTAGAGGTGCCACGCGCCGTCCATGCGGAAGTGGCTGTGCAGGCTCCGGCCGTCGTCGAACCGCGTGAACAGGTGCTTGCCCACCGACGCGACGCCGACGACGCCGAGGCCCGCCAGGTCGACGCCCGCGAGCCGGGGGTGCCGGATCTCGCCGCGCAGCAGGACGTGCCCGGTGAGCGCCCCGTTCAGACGCTTCCCGGCCAGGTAGACGGTGTCGCCCTCGGGCACCCCCCGACGCTACCGCCGCGGCCCCGCCCCCGCGCCCCGCCCGGCGGGGCGCCCGCTGTGCCACCATGGTCCCGTGACCGGCGGAGCGGGGAGGCGCAGCGGACTGCTGCTGCTCGGGCTGCTCCTCACCGGCTGGGCCCTCGTCGCTGCCGAGCCGAGCGTGCTGCTCGGCGTCGTCGGTGCCGCGCTCTGGGCGATGGGGCTGGCGCGGCACGCATCCGCCGTCCTGCGGGCGGCCTCGGCCCGCGGCCCCGCGGCGGTCCGCCGGCACGGGCACCGCCGCGCCTCCCGCTCGCGGGTCCTCCGCCAGCTCGACCCGGACGCCCCGGGTCGCACGCGCGCACGCGCACCGTCGGGTCTCCTCCCGGCGGTGTAGTTCCCACTTCGCACCGCCGGGCTCTCGCCTGTCCCGAGAACCCGACTCCCTCCCGGCCCCGGGAGGTGGAGGTGTGGAAGTGCTCGACTTCCTGTACTACCCCGTGTCCGCGGTCATGTGGTTCTGGCACCAGGCGTTCGGCCTGGTCCTGGGCCCGAGCAGCGGCGTGGCGTGGGCCCTGTCCGTGGTGTTCCTGGTCCTGACCCTGCGTGCCCTGATGATCAGGCCGGTGCTGAGCCAGATGCGCTCCGCCCAGCGCATGCGGCGGATCGCCCCGCAGCTCGCCGAGCTCAGGAAGCGGCACGGCGGTGACAAGCAGAAGCTCGCCGAGGAGACGATGAAGCTCCACCGGGAGCACGGCGTCTCGCCGCTCGGCTCGTTGCTGCCGATGCTCGTGCAGATCCCGGTGTTCGTCGCGCTGCTGCACGTGCTGCGCTACTTCAACCGGCCCGGCCTGACGTTCGACCAGAACGCCGCGATCCCGAACTACGTCTTCGGCCCGGACGAGGTGCGGTCCTTCCTGGAGGCCCGGCTGTTCGGGGCGCCCCTGTCCGCCTACGTCTCGATGCCGCAGGGCCTGCTGGACTCGTTCGGCGCGCCCGTCGACCGGATCTCGGTGATCGCCGTCGCGGTGCCGCTGATGCTGCTCGCGGCCGTCGCGACGCATGTCACCGCGCGGCGGTCCCTGCGGCAGCAGCCGGCGACGGACCCGCAGACGGCCCAGATCGCCGGCATGATGAGGCTGACCCCGTGGATCTTCCCGCTCGGAGCGATCGCCGGCGGCCTGTTCTTCCCGTTCCCGGTCGCGATCCTCGTCTACTGGCTGACCAGCAACGCGTGGACGCTCGGGCAGCAGCACGTGATCGGCCGGATCGTCGAGCGCGAGCAGCCGCCGGTCCCGGTCCGTGCACCGGCCCGCACCCCGGCCGTCGCCCCGCGACCGGGGCAGAAGCCGATCCGCAAACCTGGGGCGACGGCGGCCCGGGCGCCGCGGGGCGCCTAGGGTCGGCCGGGTGAGCACGTTCCGAACCGCCCGCCTGGCGGCCGTGGTGGCTGTGGCCCTCGCCGCGCTGGCGGGGTGCGGCGAGTCGACCACCCCTGCGGCGAGCTCGGGCGACGACGGGGCGCCCAGCCTGACCCTGCCCGCCCTGCGGACCAAGCTCGCCTCGATCTCCCTCGACGAGTGCGCCACCGAGCCGGCCGAGCAGATCTACCCGGACTGCGCGCGCTTCGTCCGGGAGGTGCAGAACGTGGTGCCCGCCGCGCGGGCCGAGGCGGGGGAGGTGGCCTCGCCGGAGGCGCTGACGAAGGCGGCCGACGCCGTCGACGGGGCGGTCAACCGGTTCACCCAGGACCAGTGCATCCCCGTCGGCGCCCCGCCCGGCCCGGCGTCGGCGTGCGGGCCCGACCTGGCCTCGATGCAGGAGGCGCTCCGGGCGCTCGTCGCCGCCGTCGGCCGGTGATCTGTCCGCTTCGTCACCTGCGAAAACGCCCGATCGGGACGTTCACGTACCGCTGCCGGGTGGTGGTGCTCACGTCGCCAGAATGTTCCGCGGTCGACGGCGGAGGACGGTGGGGATGAAGGTGACGCGACGGTGGGGCTCCACCGCGCTGGGGGTCGCGACCGCGGTCGCGCTCGGTCTGGGGGTCCTCGTGGGCAGCCACCCGAGCGCCGCGGCCGGCGCGTTCGGGGCGGACGGGCTCGCCCCCGTCGCCGGGCTGCCGACGGTCGACGCCGCGCCCGCCCCCGTCGTGCACATCACGCCGGACCAGGGCACGCCGCTCAACCCGACCCAGCCGATCACCGTGAGCGTCGCGGACGGCACCGCGCAGGCCGTGCACGTCACGAACACGGCGACCGGCAAGGCCGTCGACGGGACCCTCGCGCCCGACGGCCACACCTGGACCTCCACCGGGGACCTCGCCTACTCGGCCACCTACGCCGTGGCAGTCGACACGCTCGACCGCGACCGGGCGCCCGGCCACACGGACGGCACCGTCGCGACCGTCGACCCCAAGGCCGAGGCCTACCCGTCGTTCATCCCGGCGCCGAACTCGGTGCCGACGGTCGGCGTCGGTCAGCCTGTCGTGGTGCGGTTCGACCACGCGATCACCGACCGCGCGGCCGCCGAGAAGGCGCTCACGGTGACCTCCAGCCCCGCGCAGACCGGCAGCTGGTACTGGATCTCCGACACCGAGGTGCACTACCGGCCGCAGCAGTACTGGAAGCCGGGCACCACGCTGAGCGTCAAGGCCGACCTCTACGGCGTGGACCTCGGCGCCGGCACCTACGGCTCCACAGACCGGACCATGACGGTGAAGGTGCACGACGCCTGGGTCGCCAAGGCCGACGGCGCCGCCGAGCAGATGCAGATCTTCGACAACGGTCAGCTGGTCAAGACGATGAACATCAGCCTCGGCTCGCCCGGCTTCCCCTCGCACACCGGCCCGCACGTCATCTCGGACAAGCAGCCGTCGATCATCATGGACTCCTGCACCTACGGTGTGTGCCAGGGCCAGCCCGGCTACTACCGGGAGAAGGTCGACCTCGACGAGCGGATCTCCAACGACGGCGAGTTCGTGCACTCCGCACCGTGGTCCGTCGGGCAGCAGGGCAGCTCCAACGTGTCGCACGGCTGCGTCAACCTCGCGCCGGCCGACGCCCAGTGGTTCTTCGACCACTTCGGCATCGGCGACGTCGTCGAGATCACCAACTCGGGCGGGCCGCCGCTGCCGGTCTACGACACCTACGGGGACTGGGAGCTGAGCTGGGCGGACTGGAAGGCCGGCTCGGCCCTGTAGTCGCGCAGGTCGGGCTCGCGGGTCATCCGCCAGTAGTCGACGATCCGCCACGGGAGCGCGGAGACCACGCGCCCGGCGGCGTTGCGGTACCAGTTCCGCATCCCGGGGTGGGTCCAGATCATGGCCTCGTGCGCCTCGTCGTGGCGCCGCACGTAGTCCGCCTCCACCTCCGGCCGCACCTCGACCGTGCCGATGCCCCGCTCGGCCATCGTGACCAGCAGGTCCACGATGTACCGGACCTGGCACTCGGCGATGGTGATGTAGCTGCCGCCGTGCCCGAGGACGGTGCCCGGGCCGCAGGTCAGGAACAGGTTCGGGAAGTCCGGCACGGTGATGCCGAGGTGGGCGTGCGCGTCCTCCCGACCCCAGACCTCGTCGATCCGCCGGCCGGAGCGCCCGCGGACCTCGATCGGCCACAGCACCCGGTGCGTGTGGAAGCCCGTCGCGAGCACCACCACGTCGGCCTCGACCTCGGTCCCGTCGGCGCCGCGGACCCCGGTCTCCGTCACCTCGGCCACGGCCTCGGCGAGCAGGGTGACGTCCTCCCGCCGCAGGGCCGCGAACCAGCCGTTGTCCAGCAGCATCCGCTTGCCGAAGGGCGGGTAGTCCGGCAACGCCTTCTCGACGAGATCGGGCCGGCCCGCCAGCTCGGCCTCCAGGTACCGGGTGAACACGCGCCGGTGGCCGTCGTTGAGGGCGTTGACCGAGCGCTCGGGGTGCTCCCAGGCCGGGTCCTTCTGCAGCCCGGGGTGCACCCGGTCGTTGGTGTTCCAGGCGAGCCGGGTGCGGTACCAGAGCCGGTAGTAGGGCACGTTCTCCACGAGGTACCGGGCGCCCTCGGGCACGGGGGAGAAGTAGACCTCGTTGGGTGCGACCCACTGCGGCGAGCGCTGGAAGACGGTCAGGTGCGCCACCCGCTCGGCGACGGCGGGCACGACCTGCATCGCGCTCGCCCCCGTGCCGATCACCACGACCCGCTTCCCGGTCAGGTCGATGTCGGCGGGCCACTCGGCGGTGTGGAAGAGCGGCCCGCGGAAGCGGTCCAGGCCGGGGATCGGCGGGATCTTCGGCCGGTTGAGCTGGCCGGTCGCGGTGATCACGACCTCGGCGGTGAGCTCCTCGCCGGGCGCCGTCCGGACCGTCCAGCGCCCGTCCGTCCAGGTCGCGGCCACGACCTCGGTGCCGAACCGGACCCGCTCGCGCAGGTCGTGCCGGTCCGCGACCGCGCGCAGGTACTCCCACACCTCGTCGCGCTTGCCGAAGTGGGTGGTCCAGTCGCGGGGCGCGAAGGAGTACGAGTACAGGTGGCTCGGGGTGTCGACGCCCGCGCCCGGGTAGGCGTTCTCCAGCCAGGTGCCACCGACGTCGGCGTTCTTCTCCAGGACGACGTGCTCGATCCCGGCCTCGGCCAGCCGGATCGAGGCGAGCATCCCGGACACCCCGGCGCCGATCACGATCGCCCGCGGGGCGCCCTCGGGGGCCCGGCGCACCTCGACCGGGGCGAAGCCCATGTCCTCGGCGGTCATCTCGGCGTACTCGAGCGGTACGTCCTCGCCGACGGCCACGCTCATGATCTCGGCGAGCGCCTCGCCCGTCGGCGTCGGCACGGCGACCGGCGCCCCGTCGGCCCAGGCGCACACGGCGTCGGCCACGGCGGCCCGGATCTCGGCCCGGATCTCCGGCGGGAAGCCGCCCGGGTCGTTGTCCTCCATCCCGCGGCTGCGGGTGGGGCGGTAGGGCTCGGCGAGCCAGCGCCGGTCGCCGGTCAGCTGGTACAGCACCGCGACCAGCGACGGGAGGTTCGCCTGTTCCAGGGCCGCGACCAGCGCGGCACGGTCGATCGGCGCGCGCTCCGGCGCGAACGGCACGAATCCCATCGGCGGACCTCCTCGTCGGCGGGAGCCTAACCGTGGTTAGGCGGATGGGGAAGGTCGTGCGGCGCCGAGGGCCTTGACGGGTGTCGAGGACCACTCCATGCTCCCCACCGACACCTAACCGTGGACAGGGAGACAGCGATGGAGCTGACCGAGG
Source organism: Pseudonocardia sp. NPDC049154 (assembly GCF_040648315.1). NCBI lineage: Bacteria > Bacillati > Actinomycetota > Actinomycetes > Pseudonocardiales > Pseudonocardiaceae > Pseudonocardia > Pseudonocardia sp. NPDC049154. The sequence continues at coordinate 17,355 of NZ_JBEZDN010000038.1, read as the reverse complement.
CGATGCGCACGACCGGCACCTGCCGGTACTTCACCCCGGACCCCGTGCCCGACGAGGTGCTCCACCGCGCGTTCGACGCCGCCCGCTTCGGCCCGCAGGGCGGCAACCGGCAGCCGCTGCGCTGGGTCGTGGTCCGCGACCCGGAGCGCAAGCGCGCGCTCGCCGATCTCTACCTGCCGCCGTGGAAGGCCTACCTGGCCGGCGTCGGGATCGGCGACGTCCGTGTCGGGGCCGTGCCCAAGACCGTCGCCGACGCCGACCACTTCGCCGAGCACCTCGCCGACGCCCCCGCGATCGTGGTGGTCTGCGCCGAGCTCGACGGGCTGCACCCCACCGACCACGAGCTCGGCCGGTTGTCCGTGGTCGGCGGCGCGTCGATCTACCCGGTCATGCAGAACTTCTGCCTGGCGCTGCGCGACCAGGGCGTCGCGTCCGCCGTCACCACGCTGCTCTGCCACTCCGAGCCCGAGGTGCGCAAGCTGCTCGACATCCCGGACGGGATCATCACCGCCGCGCACGTCGCGATCGGCTACCCGGCCAAGGGCTTCCCGCGCAGGCTCAGCCGCGGACCGGTCGAGGACACCGTCTTCGCCGACACCTACGGCTCCCCGCTGTTCGTATGAGCCTCGCCGACCAGTACACCCGCCCGCTGGCCCGCGCCACGATCGGCGACCAGCTGCGGCGGCACGCCCGCACCCGGCCCGCGGCGGTCGCCGTCGTCGGGTACACCGCGGACGGGGCCCGCTCCGAGACCACGTACGCCGAGCTGGACCGCCGGGCGAACCGGTACGCGCGCCTGCTGCGCGGGCTCGGGGTCGGCCGCGGGGACGTCGTCGCGTCGATGGCGCCCAACTCCGTCGACGTCGTGGCCGCGTACCACGGGGCGCTCAAGCTCGGCGCGGCGTTCACCGGGATCAACCCGCTGCACCGCGCCCCGGAGGTCGCGCACCAGCTCGGGCACGCCGAGCCCCGGGTCGTGCTGGCCGCGCCGGCGTTCGCCGAGCCCGTCGGGAGCGTGCTGCCCGCCGGGACGGCGCTGGTCGCGTACGGCACGGAACTGCCCGCGGAGGACACCGAACCCGAGGCCGAGGTCGACGAGCACGACGTCGCGATGCTCGTCTACACCTCCGGCACCGAGGCCGCGCCCAAGGGCGTGCTGATCCCGCACCGCAACTACCTGATCTCGACGGCGCCGGCGTGGAGCTGGGGCCTGCGCACCGGGCCGGACGACACCTGGCTGTTCGTGATGCCCTTCCACACGATCGCCGGGCTCGGCTCGATGACCACGCTGACGCTCATGGGCGCCACGTTGGTGCTGCCCGCGACCACCGACCCGGCCCGCTCGCTGGAGATCATCGCCCGGGAGCGCGTCACGGTGATCGCGCAGACCCCGACCTTCTACCTGGCCCTCGCCGGCCAGGCCGGGTTCGGCGCCGACGCCGTCGGTGCCGTCCGGCGGTGCATGACCTACGGCGGCCAGGTCGCCCCGCACGCGATCTCGGCCTGGGCCGCGGCTGCACCCGGCGTCGTCTGGGGGACGTACTGGGGTCAGTCGGAGCTGTCCCAGCTCGGCACCGTGGGCTGGTTCCGCACGCTCGACGACGTCCCGGACCACGACCCGACCTGGATCGGCACCCCGGTCTCGCACCTGGAGGTCCGGGTCGTCGACGCCGAGGGGAACGACGCCGAGGTCGGCGAGCTGCTGTGCCGCACGCCGTCGGTCATGCTCGGCTACCACCGCGACCCCGCGCGGACCGCCGAGGTCATGGTCGACGACTGGGTGCACACCGGCGACATGGTCCGGGTCGACGCCGCGGGCAACCTCTTCTTCCGCGACCGGCTCAAGGACGTGATCAAGTCCGGCGGGATGAACGTGTCCTCGCAGGAGGTCGAGCGGGTGCTGCACGAGCACCCCGGCGTGCTGCGGGCGGCGGTCGTCGGGAAGCCGGACGAGTACTGGTCCGAGGCGGTCACGGCGTTCCTGATCCCGCAGGAGGGCGTGAGCGTCGACCCGGACGAGGTGATCGCCTTCTGCAAGGAGCGGATGGCCGGCTACAAGGTGCCCAAGGCGGTGCACGTGGTGGCCGAGCTGCCCGTCGACCCGCAGGGCAAGATCCTCAAGCGCGAGCTGCGGAAGGTGCCCGTGTGAGGGGTGTGACGGCGTGACGCAGGAGCCCCTGGCGCTGTCCCGCACGGCGCGGACCCGGCTGCGCCGCGAGGAGATCGTGACCACCGCGGCGCGGACGTTCGCCGACCGCGGGTACGCGCACGTCGGCATGCGGGACATCGCCGACGCCGTCGGTATCCGCGGAGCCAGCCTCTACCACCACTTCGCGGCCAAGGAGGAGATCCTCTACGCGGTCTGCCTGACCGTCACGCGCGAGCCGTGCGAGGAGAACCTGCCCCTGCTCGACGCCGCGGGCACGCCCGCGCGCCGGACGGCGATGCTGGTCCGGGCGCACCTGCGGCACCTGTACCGGCGGCGGGTCGAGCACCTCGTCGGGCTGCACGAGATGGCGTCGCTGAGCCCGGAGCACCGCGCGGAGATCGACGGGCACCGCCGCTACTACCAGCGGCGGGTCCGGGACGTGATCACCGCGGGCATGCGGTCCGGCGAGTTCACGGTGCCCGACGCGCAGCTCGCCGCGTTCGGGGTGCTCGACATGCTCAACGGCTTCAGCGGCTGGTTCCGGGACGATCGCGGCCTCTCCCTCGACGACGTCGTGGAGGGCTACGTCGAGCTCGTGGTGGGGCGGATGCTCGGGGCGCGCGGGGCCGTCGACTAGGACCGCCGCCCCTGCGCGCGCCGGGTCGGCCCCTCCCGCCCGGCGCGGCCGGTCCGCCGCCGGTACCCCCGGCCGCGGACCGGGGTCCCTGATCCCAGGTGGAATCAGTCGAGTCGCGGCAGCTCCAGGGCCTGCCGGAGCACCGCGACCCGCTCGGCGGCCTCCCGCTTCGAGATCGTGGCGTCCTCGATGAGCGACGAGCCGTGGAAGGTGCCCGGGAACAGGTGCAGCTCCACCGGGACGCCGGCCGTCTGCAGGGCCAGCGCGTAGGCGATGCCCTCGTCGCGCAGCGGGTCGAAGGCCATCACCGAGACGTAGGCCGGCGGCAGGCCGCTCAGGTCGGTGGCCCGGGCCGGCGCCGCGTACGGCGGCACCGCGTCCGTGCCGCGGACGCCCTCGCCGAGGTAGGAGTCCCAGCTCACGACGGCGTTCGGCCGGTTCCAGATCGGGGTGTCGGTGAAGGCGCGCATGCTCGGCGTCTCCAGCCGGTCGTCGACCTCGGGGACGCCGAGGTACTGGAAGGCGATCGCAGGGCCGCCACGGTCCCGGGCCAGCATCGCGAGGGCGGCGCACAGACCGCCGCCCGCGCTGATCCCGTGGATCGCGATCCGGTCGGGGTCGACCCCGAACTCCTCGGCGTGCTCGGCGAACCAGACGAGCCCGGCGTAGCAGTCCTCGAGGCCGGCCGGGAAGGGGTGCTCGGGCGCGAGCCGGTAGTCCACGGTGACCAGCACGGCGCCGACGTCCCGGGCGATCGCGATGTTGCCGGCGTGGCTGCCGTCGAGGTCACCCATGATGAAGCCGCCACCGTGCACGTCGAAGACGCCGGCCGGGCCCGCGGGCTCGTCGGGCCGGTAGATCCGCAGCGGCACGTCGGGCGCGCCCTCGGGTCCCGGGACCAGGACCTCGGTCACCGTCACGCCCGTCTCGTCCGGCGCGGGCAGCTGGGCGCGGAGATCGGTCAGCACGGCGCGTGCGGCCGGCAGGTCGCTGACGTCGAGGACCGGCAGCACCGGGATGGCGGCGGCGAGCTCGGGGTCGAAGTCGTACTCGACGGTCGTCACGGTCGGGCCTCCCACGGCATCGGAGTCGGTGACCCGATCATGGCGTGTGATGCGGTCGCCTGCATCCGCCGGAAGCCTGAACGATCGCTCGTGCGGGTACCGCCGGGAGGACCCGGTCGAGGAGCAGTCCGAGCAGCAGGGTCACGACGACCGCACCGGACGACCCGAAGATCGGGTACTGCGCCTCGACGTCGATGCCGATCGACGCCGTGACCGTCCAGCCCAGGGCCCACAGCGGCACGGTGGCCAGCGCCCAGGGGACCCGGCGCGAGCCAGGTGGGAGGGCGAGCGCCTGTGCGACGCCGAGCGGGAGGCCGGTCATCGCGCCCATCAGGGCGAGGGCCGGCAGCGAGGTGTCGAACCCGACGGCCGTGGCACCGAGACCCAGCCCGGCCGCCATGCCCAGCGCGGTGGCCGGGACCCAGCGGCGCGGGTCGAGGCGGCCGCGGGAGGCCAGGGCCTGCCCGGCGCCGACGACGAGCCCGGTGACGGCCCCGCCGAGCACGGCGGCGACCGGGCGGTCGACCGGCCCGACGGCGGCGGCGCCGGCCAACCCGGCGAGCGGGAAGGCGAGGAAGCCGGCGGTCCAGGAAAGGAGGCGGTGCATGGCGTGCTCCTGTCTCTGTACGGTGTGCAGGGATATGATGCTGTACGGTGTGCAGAGTTCTTGTCAAGAGGGAGGAACGCGATGGCGAGGCCGGGTCCGCGACGGACGCTGAGCGAGGACCATCTGCTCGACGCCGCGCAGGAGCTGCTGGCTGCGCAGGGCGTGGCCGGGCTGTCGGTCCGGAAGCTCGCCGGAGCGGTCGGGGTCGCCCCGAACGCCGTGTACACGTACTTCCCCGACCGCGCCGCGGTCCTCGCCGCGCTCGTCGAACGGGTGCTGGGGCGGGCGGTGGAGCGGGCCCGGTCCGCGGTCTCCGGGCCGGGATCCGCACCGGGTGGGGCGGACTGGCGTGGACGGGTGCTCGCCCTGGCGACCGCCGTGCGCACCGAGCTGCTGGCCGAGCCGGGCGTGGTGCAGCTGATGGCGGGGGTACCGCCGACCGGTCCGAGCGCGTTGGCGATCGGGGAGCTCCTGCTCGAGGTCCTCACCGGGGCCGGGCTCGCGCCCGCGGCCGCCGCCCGCGGTTCCTACCTGCTGATCGTGCACGTCCTCGGCTCGGTCACGCTCGAGGTGGCGGAGCTCACCGAGCCGGGCGCGCCGCCGCCGGAGGAGGAGCGGGTCGCGGCCAGGCTGCGCGCCTTCGCCGAGGCGGTGCCCGCGGAGCAGTACCCGCGGACGGCGGAGCTGGCCCCGGTGATCGCCGAGTACGTCACGACCGCGCAGTTCGAGTGGGGTGTGGAGCGGATCCTCGACGGCCTCGCGGCCCACGCGCCCTGACGTTCGTCCGCCGCGCGCCGTCGGTTGCGGGATGGGCCCGATGGCGCGACCCAGGCCGTCGTACGGGGGTGGTGGCGGGCGCCGGTGCCCCGGGCCTGCCCGTGCTCACCGGGCCGTCGAGGCACGCGGCCGTGTGGCCGCGGCCATGTCCTCAGGCCCGGAGGCGCAGGCCCTTCGGCGTGACGCGGAAGCCGGCCTCGGTGAGCACCTCGGCCAGCTCGGAGCCCAGGGCCCCGCCGCCGTCGGCGCGCTCGACCGCGAGCGTGCCGAGCCAGCCCTCGTGCACCGCACCGGCCAGCGCGTGCGCGGCCGCCGACAGCTCGTCGTACTCCGTGGTGAAGGACAGCAGGGACTTGCCGCCGCGCTCGACGTACAGCGCCGGCGCCCCCTCCACCAGCACCACCAACGCTCCCGCCTTGCGCCCGGGCCGGTGCTTCGAGTCGCCGACGGTCGCCGGCCAGGACAGCGCCGCGCCGTACGGCTGGGCCGGGTCGGCCGCCGCCAGCACCACCCGCGACAGGCCCGAGCCGCCGCCCGCATCGTGGGGTGCGCGGCCCGCACCGGCGAAGTGCCGCCCGTCGAGGTGGGGGCCGTCGAGATGAGTTCCCCCGCCCTCCTCCGGGAAGCCCTCGGAGCCGTCCGCGGAGTAGTCCTCGAACCCGCTCGGCCGCCCGTCCCCGGGCGCGGAGTCGACCGCCGCGGTGCCCGCCGCCGATCCGCTCGGCGCGGGGCTCCCGTCCGGGCTGGACAGGGCCCGGATCCGGTCGATCGCCCCGGGGACGGCGAACTGCGCCGCTCCCAGACCCTCGACGACGTACCCGCGCCGCACCCGCCCGGAGTCCTCCATCGCCCGCAGCACCTTGTAGACCGCGGCGAATCCGCCGGTCACCCGCTCGGTGCCCAGCGCGCCCCGGGTCAGCACGCCGTGCCGTTCCAGGAACGCCTCGGCCCGGGCGTGCGCGCGGCGCGTGGGATCCGGCTCGCGGTCCACCGCGAGCGCCCACCGGCCGCCCACCGAGGGCGGCCCCGTGCGGCTCGGCATCTGCGGGCGGCCGGCGCGCAGCTGGGCGTACCGCCCGCGGGAGGCGCTGCGCCGGGTCCGGTGCGCGGGCCCGCCGCGGCTGCCGGAGCCCCGGCCGCCACCACCCAGCCGGGCCCGCAGCGGGCCGAGCGTGTCGTTGGTGAGCAGGCCCGCCCACACCAGGTCCCAGATCGCGGTGACCGTGGCGTCGTCGGTCGGGGCCTCCTCGCCCTGCGCCACGAGCGTGCGGCCGGCCTGGTCGGCGAGCTGGCGGAAGAACAGCGCGCCGCCGCCCACCGCGGGCTCGCCGAGCTCGGGCAGGCCGAGCGCGGCGAGCAGCGCCCGGTGCAGCGGCGTGCCCGCGACCTCGAGCTCGGGCTCGGGCAGCAGCAGGTCAGCGACGTCGGCCGGGGCGACGGCCAGCCAGCCGTCGCTGCCGGCCAGCGGCCCGCACCCGGTCCAGGTGACCTCGCCGGCGGCGGTGAGCTCGTCGAGCAGGGCGGGGGTGTAGCCCGGCAGTCGCGCGGGGAGGATCAACGACTCGAGTGCGCTGGCCGGCAGCGGCGCCCCGGCCAGCTGCTCGACCACGCCGAGAACGTCCTCCGCGCCGGGAGCGCGGCGCATGCGGCCGCGCCGCTCGCCGCCGGCGTGGGTGCGGACGCCCTGCCACGCGGGCAGGAAACGGCCGAGCGCGCGCTGCTCCACGGGCTCGACCTCGGCCCGCAACCGCGCCAGCGAGGCACGGCGCAGCCGGCGCAGGACCTCGGCGTCGCAGTACTCGACCGAGCCCTCACCGCCACCAGCCGCCTGCGGGCGCAGCTCGCCGCGGACCAGCCGTCCGACGCCGGTCAGCCGGTCCAGTACGCCGGCCACGACCGCCACACCCAGCCCGAAGCGCGTCGCGCACTCCGCCGCCGTGAACGGGCCGTGCGTCCGCGCGTACCGCAGCACGAGGTCGCCGAGCGGGTCCGGCACCGGCTCGGTGAACGTCTCCGGCACGCCGACGGGCAGTGGGGCGCCCAGCGCGTCCCGGATGCGGCCCGCGTCCTCGATCGCGACGAACCGCTCCTCGCCGGCGATCCGCACGCGGATCGCCCGGCGCTGCGCCTCGAGCTCGGCGAACCACGCGGGCTCGACACCGCGGGCCCGCCCGTCCACCTCGGACAGGTCGCCGACGAAGCGCAGCAGGTCGGCCGCGCCCTCGGCGTCACGCGCGTGCCGGTCCGGCGCCGTGCGCTGCAGCGACGCCTCGACCTCGGCGAGCACCTCGGGATCGAGGAGCTCGCGGATCGCCTCGGAACCCAGCAGCTCGGCGAGCAGTGTGGAGTCCAGCGAGAGGGCGGCGGCGCGGCGCTCGGCCAGCGGTGCGTCCATCTCGTACAGGAACATGCCGATGTAGCCGAACAGCAGGCTGCGCGCGAAGGGCGAGGGCTGCGGGGTGGCCACCTCGACCACCTTCACCGTGCGCGACTCCACGTCGGACATCAGCTCGCGCAGGCCGGGCAGGTCGTAGACGTCCTGCACGCACTCGCGCATCGCCTCGAGCGTGATCGGGAACTGCTCGAACTTGCCCGCGACGGCCAGCAACTGCGCCGAACGCTGCCGCTGCTGCCACAGCGGGCTGCGCCGTTTCGGGTCGCGCCGGGGGAGCAGCAGCGCCCGGGCGGCGCACTCGCGGAACCGCGAGGCGAAGAGAGAGGAGTTGCCCAGCTCGGCCACCACGATCTGCTCGACCTCGCCCGGCTCGAGCAGCACGTCCTCGGCGGTGGGGACGACCTCGCCGCCGCTGTCGTCGAGCGCGTCGGGCAGGCGCAGGACGATCCCGTCGTCCGCGCCGGCCGCGTGCACCTCGACCCCGCGCTTCTCCCGCATGCGGGCCGCGATGGCGAGCGCCCACGGCCCGTTGACCTGGGAGCCGAAGGGGGAGTGGACCACGAGCCGCCAGTCGCCCAGCTCGTCCCGGAACCGCTCGACCAGGATCGTGCGGTCGCTCGGCACGTGCCGCGTGGCCTCGCGCTGCTCGTGCAGGTAGGAGAGCAGGTTGTCGGTGGCCCACTCGTCCAGCCCGGCTGCCGCCGCCCGGGCGCGGGCCTCCTCGTCCGCCAGCCCGGCCATCTCACGGACGAACTTCCCGACCGCCCGGCCCAGCTCGAGCGGCCGCCCGATCGACTCGCCCTTCCAGAACGGCATGCGCGCCGGCTCGCCGGGCGCGGGCGTGACGATCACGCGGTCGTGCGTGATGTCCTCGACCCGCCAGCTCGACGTGCCGAGCAGGAACGTGTCGCCCACCCGGGACTCGTAGACCATCTCCTCGTCGAGCTCGCCGACGCGCGACCCCGCGCCGTCGGCCCCGCCCGGTGTCATGACGGTGAAGAGGCCGCGGTCGGGGATCGTGCCGCCGGAGGTGACCGCCAGGCGTTGCGCCCCGGGCCGGCCGCGCAGCTCGTCCGTGACGCGGTCCCAGGTGATCCGGGCCCGCAGCTCGCCGAACTCCTCGGAGGGGTAGCGCCCGGCCAGCATGTCCAGGACCGAGTGCAGCGCCGAGTCCGGCAGGGCGGCGAAGGGCGCGGCCCGGCGGACGACGGCGGCCAGCTCGTCGAGCTTCCAGGGGTCCATCGCGACCATGGCGACGACCTGCTGGGCCAGCACGTCGAGCGGGTTGCGCGGGTAGCGCATGGACTCGATCGCCCCGCCGGTCATCCGCTCGGCGACGACCGCGCACGAGACGAGGTCCCCGCGGAACTTCGGGAACACCACGCCCTGCGACACCGCGCCGACCTGGTGTCCGGCGCGGCCGACCCGTTGCAGCCCGGACGCCACGCTCGGCGGCGCCTCCACCTGCACGACGAGGTCGACCGCGCCCATGTCGATGCCCAGCTCGAGGCTCGAGGTCGCCACCACGCAGGGCAGCCGCCCGCTCTTGAGCTCCTCCTCCACGAGCGTGCGCTGCTCGCGGGACATCGAGCCGTGGTGCGCCTTGGCGACCACCGGCGGTGCGCCGCCGCCCACCCCGGACTCGCCGATCGCCTCGGCGGGGAAGCGGTCCAGCTCGACGGCCTCCCCGGCCTCCTCGACGGCCAGCTCGTTGAGCTTCGCGGTGAGCCGCTCGGCCAGCCGCCGCGAGTTGGCGAACACAATGGTCGAGCGGTGCTCGCGCACCAGGTCGAGCAGCCGCTTCTCCACCGCGGGCCAGATCGAGGGCCGCTGGGCGCCGCCGGCCGCGGACCCGATGACCTCCTCGTCCGCGCTGCCCGGGGCCGGCCGCTCGTCGAGCGCGGCGAGGTCCGGCACGGGGACCTCGACCCGGACCTCGATCGTCTTCGGGGTCCTCGGCTGGACCACCTCGACCGGCCGGGCGCCGGACAGGAAGGTCGACACCTCGTCGAGCGGGCGGACGGTGGCGGACAGGCCGATCCGCTGGGCGGGCCTCTCCAGCAGCTCGTCGAGCCGCTCCAGGGAGAGGGCCAGGTGCGCCCCGCGCTTGGTCGCCGCGACCGCGTGCACCTCGTCGAGAATCACGGTCTCCACCCCGCGCAGCGACTCGCGCGCCGCCGAGGTGAGCAGCAGGAACAACGACTCGGGGGTGGTGACCAGCACGTCCGGCGGGGTGCGCGCGAACTGGCGCCGCTCGTCCGCCGGGGTGTCCCCGGTGCGCATGCCGACGGTGATGTCCGGGACGGGGTCCCCGCGCCGCTGGGCCTCCTGCCGTATGCCGGTGAGCGGCGCGCGCAGGTTGCGCTGGACGTCGACCGCCAGGGCCTTCAGCGGGGACACGTACAGCACCCGGCACCGGCGGGTGCGCTCCTCGGGCACCGGCTCCGACGCCAGCCGGTCCAGCGCCCAGAGGAACGCGGCGAGCGTCTTACCCGACCCGGTCGGCGCCACGACCAGCGCGTTGCGCCCCGCCTGAGCAGCGCTCCACGCGCCCTCCTGGGCGGCCGTGGGCGCGGCGAAGGCGCCCCGGAACCAGTCCCGGGTGGCGGGGGAGAAACCGTCCAGCGAGCTCACGGTTCCCATCATGCGCCCGGGCACCGACAGTTTCGCGTCGGCCGAGCACGAGCCAGACGCCGACGGCGCACAGCGCGATGCCGGGGACGGCCAGCAGGACCGGGACCTCGCCGAACATCAGGAAGGTCCAGAGCATGGTCGTCGGCGGGGTCAGGTAGAGCAGCGCGGACACCCGGGTCGCCCCACTGCGGCGCAGGACCACCAGGTAGGTGCCGTAGCCGCCGAACGAGGACAGCACCACCACCCAGGCCACCGCGCCCCAGAAGCCCGGCTCGGCGGGCGGGTGGAGGTGCCCGGCCAGGGCGGCGACGGCGGTGAACAGCACCGCGCCCGTGGTCGACTGCAGCGCCATCGCGGTGAGCGGGCTCTCCGGCGGCTGCATCCGGCGCTCCAGCACCGTCCCGGCCGACAGCGCCAGCATCCCGCCCACCGGCAGCAGGAAGGCCCAGGCCGGGGCGGTGCCCGGGCCCAGGTCGCCCGCCACCACCAGCGCGACCCCGGCCAGCCCGGCCGCCAGTCCGACCCGTTGCCGGGCGGTCGTGCGCTCGCCGAGGAACCGGCCGGCCGCCGTCGCGACGACCAACGGTTGCAGCGCCGCCACCAGCGCCGCGGTCCCCGCCGGGACCCCGAGCCCCACACCCGTCACCACGCCGCCGAGGTAGAGGACCTGGGAGAGGGTGCCCAGCAGGACCTGGCGGGCGGGCGCCCCGCGCGGGACCGGGCTGCGGCGCGCGGCGACGACCAGCCACAGGACCGCCGCGGCGACCAGGTAGCGCCACCCCAGCAACGTGTCCGCCCCGGTGTAGCCGGTCCCCAGCTCGGCCCCGACGAACCCCGAGCTCCAGAACAGCACGAACGCCGCGCCCGCGACCGCGTCTCGTCTCATGGTTCCGAAGTAACCACACCGGTCGGTATACTCGCAGTGTATGAGCACCCCTGCGGGCGAGAAGCTGATCGCGGCGGCCTCCGCGCTGTTCTACCGGCACGGGATCCGGGCCGTGGGCGTCGACCTCATCGCCGAGACCGCCGGCACCACGAAGAAGACGCTCTACGACCGCTTCGGGTCCAAGGACGCCCTGGTGGCGCTCTACCTCGAGCGCCGCACCGGCGTGTGGCAGGAGTTCCTGCACGAGCACATGCGCGGGCGGCCGGTGGAGGACGTGTTCGACGTCCTGGCCCTGTGGCTGCGCGAGCAGGACCGCGGCTGCGCCTTCGTCAACGCCTACGCGGAGATCGGCGGGACCGGACACCCGGCCGAGCCCGTGATCCGGGCGGAGAAGGAGTGGATGCGGGCGTACCTGGTCGACCGCGCGCGGGAGGAGGGGCACCCGGAGGAGGTCGGGGCCGCGCTGCACCTGCTCTACGAGGGGGCGACGGTGCTCGCGACGGCCGGCGGGGACCCCGACGCGCCCGCCCGGGCGAGGGCCTCAGCGCTTGCGGTTCTGTACCCACCAGCGGATCAGGAGGGTGAGCGAGGCCAGGAGCATCAGCACGACCACAGCCTGGCCGAGCGGTGACGACAGGCCGGTGGGATCGGACATACCGGTCAGGGTAGCCACGCCGGCCGCGCGCCGCCGTAGTCCGCGGGCGAGGGCCAGCGCAGCGGCTCGCCGTCGACGGTGCCCGGGGGCGAGGCGAGCGTGAACGGGCCGAGCTCCTCCAGGTAGGGGGCGGGATCGACCTCCGCGGCGCCGGGTTCGGTGCGGGGCAGGGCCTGCAGGAACGCCGCCGTGCCCGCCAGGGCGAGGCGGACGTGGTGGGTCCCGCCGGACCGTCGCTGGGCGGCGAGCGCCAGCAGGGCCCCGGCCGCGCCGAGGTATCCGGTCGCGTGGTCGAGGACCTGCGCGGGCAGGGCGCCCGGAGCGGTGGGGGACCCCTCGGTGACCCCGATCCCGCACGCGGACTGCACGAGGCTGTCGAACCCCCGGCGCCCCGCCCACGGGCCCGTGTGCCCCCACGCCGACAAGGTGACGACGACGAGTCCGGGATGCCGCGCGGCCAGCTCCTCCGGGGCCAGCCCGAAGCGGTCCAGCGATCCCGGCCGGTACCCCGTCACGACGACGTCGGCGCCGGCGAGCAGGTCCTCCGCCGGCAGCTCGGTGATCGCCGACCGCTTGCCGGGCAGCGTGTCCCACGCCTGTGCGGGCAGCTCCGGGCGGTGCGGCGGGTCGAGGCGCAGCACGTCCGCGCCGTGCGCGGCGAGGACGCGTGTGGCGACCGGGCCCGCGATCACGCGCGTCAGGTCGAGCACCCGGGCCCGGCGGGCGGGGCGCGGCGGGGCCTCGCCCAGTACGCGCCGCTCCACCAGGGGCAGCGCGCGGGCGGCGCGCCCGGCGTCGGTGGCGGCCCACTCCTCCTCGGTCCGGGTGGCCGCGGCGACCCCACCCGCCTCGTGCAGCGCGGTCTCCAGCTCGACCTTGGGCCACCCGGCGATCGCGGCCCGCACCTCGTCGAGACCGGCCTCCGGGGCGAGGTCCAGGACCCGCCGGGCCGCGGCCGCGTGCCAGGGGTAGTTCGCGTGCAGCCGCAGCACGCCGTCCGCCGTCGGGTGGAAGGCGGACAGGGGGTCGAAAGGGTTGCCCGGGCTCGCCCCGTCCCGTCGCAGGTACCGCTCGCTGCGCAGCGCGACGGCGGCCTGCCGGGTGTCGATCCCGACGGGCCGGCCCGAGTCCGCCGTGGCCGCGAGCAGGGCCGCCCCGATCGTCGCCGTGCCGAACCCGGTCACGGGGAACCGGCTGCTCAGCGTGGGTACGGGTCCGGTCGTCGTGAGCCGCGGGAGCTCCGCGGGGTCGCCCCCGAGCGCGGCCCAGACCTGCTCGATCACGACGTCATCCTGCCCGGTTCCCGATCAGCCGCGCGACGCCGTCGAGGATCCGGTCCAGCCCGAACCGGAACTGGGCGTCGCGGTCCTCGGCCGGGTCCGGACCCTCCGCGAACGCGCCCTTCGCGAACGCCTCGAGCAGCGCGGGGAACCGCGCGGGGTCGAGGAACCGGGTGAAGAGCGTCTCGTAGGCCGACTCGGGGGTGTCCGCCGTCTCGGCCTCGTGGAAGGTCAGGTCGCCGAAGGTGTGCGCGTTGAGCATCAGGATGACGTAGAGCTTCTCCGGTTCGGCGAGCGGCGTCGGGCGCAGCGCCCGCAACCCGTACTCCAGCCAGGTCAGCTGGTTCGGCGTGGCCGGCGGCCCCAGCATCGGCACGGTCTGCAGGATCCACGGATGGGCGCGCATGCGGCGCACCGTCGCCCAGGCCCAGCGCTCCACGCACTCCCGCCAGCCGGCGCCCGGGGCGGGGTCGAGCTCCGCGGGCGGCGGCCCGACGGCGACGTCCTGCATGTGCAGGAGCAGCTCCTCCTTGCTGCCCACGTGCCGGTAGAGCGACATCGGCGTGAAGCCGAGGGCCTTCGCGACGCGGCTCATCGACACGGCGTCGAGGCCCTCGGCGTCGGCGATCTCGATCGCCGCGGCCACGATCCGGGCGAGCGAGAGCCCCTCCCGGCCGGTGGTGCCGGGCCCGGCCTTCCAGACCGCCTCCAGCGGCGACAACGCGTCCATCGGGCTTGATCCTATGCGATGTTTACGGCATATACTTGGTGTATGGCATACACAGTGGAGGTCGAGGGCCTCCGGAAGACCTTCGGGACGAAGTCCGTACTGGACGGGATCGACCTTTACGTCGCGCGGGGGAGCGTCGCGGCGTTGCTCGGCCCGAACGGCGCGGGCAAGACCACCACCGTGAAGATCCTGTCCACGCTGCTGCGGCCCGACGCCGGACGCGTGCGGGTCGCAGGGTGGGACGTCCGAGCCGATCCCGTGGCGGTCCGCCGGGCGATCAGCCTCACCGGCCAGCACGCCACGGTCGACGAGGTGCTCACCGGGCGGGAGAACCTCATGATGATGGGCCGGCTGCGGCACCTCACGAAGGCGGCCGCGCGCGAACGGGCGACCGCCCTGCTGGAGCGGTTCGACCTGGTGGAGGCGGCCGACCGGCGCGTATCCACCTACTCCGGCGGCATGGCCCGCCGGCTCGACATCGCCCTCGGCCTGGTCGACGAGCCGGAGGTGCTGTTCCTCGACGAGCCGACCACCGGACTCGACCCGCGCAGCCGCCGGGACGTCTGGGACTCCGTCGCCGAGCTGGCCGCGTCGGGCGTCACGGTGCTGCTGACCACGCAGTACCTCGAGGAGGCGGACCGGTTGGCCGGCCGGATCGCGGTGCTCGCCGACGGCCGGATCGCCGCCGAGGGCACGGCCGACGAGCTCAAGTCGCTGATCGGCGGCGAGACCGTCCAGCTCGTGCTGCCCGACGCGGCCGCGCTCGACGGGGCGATGACCGTCGCCGACCTGCGGGGATACGCCGCCCGGCCGGACGCCGAGGCGTTGTCGGTGCACGTCCCGACGGACGGCACGGCCGCCGGCGTGCGGGAGCTGCTGGAGGCGATGGCGGGCGTCCCGGTCGTACGGGTGGCCGTGCACCGGCCCACGCTCGACGACGTCTTCCTCACCCTCACCGAGACGACCCCCCGGACGGTGCCGGCATGACCACGTACTCCGCCGCCCCCGGCCCGCTGCTCGACGTCGGTACCTTCCTCGGCCGTTCGCTGCGGCACTCGGTCCGCAGCATCGACGCGATGATCATCGCGGTGGTGCTGCCGGTGCTGATCCTGCTGGTGTTCGTGTACGTGTTCGGCGGCGCGATGTCCACCGGCGCGAGCGGCTCCGACTACCTGACCTACGTGGTGCCGGGGGTGATCGTGCTCTGCGCGGCGCACGGCTCGGCGCAGACGGCCGTCGGGGTCAACCAGGACATGACGACGGGCGTGGTCGACCGGGTCCGCTCGCTGCCGGTGCTCGGGTCCGCCGTGCTGGTGGGGCACGTCCTCGCGAGCGTGGCCCGCAACCTCGTGTCGACGGCGGTGGTCGTGGGGGTCGCGCTGCTGCTCGGCTTCCGGCCGGCCGCGTCGCCGCTCGACTGGCTGGTCGTGGCAGGGCTGCTGGCGCTGCTGATGGCCGGGGTGTCGGCGCTGTCGGCGGCGTTCGGGCTGCTCGTCGCGAGCCCGGAGGCGGCAGGGGCGCTGTCCTTCGTGCTGCTGTTCCTGCCGTACGTCTCGAGCGGGTTCGTGCCGCCGGAGACCATGCCCGCGGTGCTGCGCGGGTTCGCCGAGCACCAGCCGGTCACGTCGCTGATCGACGCGGTCCGGGGGCTGCTGCTGGACGCGCCGGTGGGGACGTCCCCGCTGCTGGCGGTGGCCTGGTGGGGTGGGCTGGGTCTGCTCGGGGTGCTGGCGTGCGGTGCGTTGTTCCGCCGTCGCGCGGGCGCGTGAGGCACGGTCGCGCGGGCGCGTAAGGCACGGTCGCGCGGGCGCGGGAGGCACGGTCGCGCGGGCGCGTGATGCGCCCTCGCGCGGGCGCGTGACTACCCTCGGCCGGGTGCGACTGAGCCAGTTCCGGACCCTGATGCACGACGAGTTCGGCGAGATGCGGGCGGGCTCGCTGGCGCGCGACCACGTGTTCGCCGAGCTCGGCGGCCGCAGCGCCGAGCAGGCCATCGAGGCGGGGATCGATCCCAAGCGGGTGTGGCAGGTGATCTGCGAGGCCTACGACGTGCCGGAGGACCGCAGGCTGGGCCGGGACGCCTGACCGACCACGCGCTCCCCCCCGACCGGCTCGGGCGGGGGCGCGCCGCTCGGCGCGGCAGGGTAGCCGATCGGCGTGTCGCTCTCGGCCTCGAACACGTGTTCGTATACCGTGGCGTCCACACCCGGCCCCGGTTGTCCACAGCGGGGGCGCGAGTACCGGAACTGTCGGTGGGACCCAATACGGTTCTCCCGTGGCTCCCCGGAAGTCGTCGAACACAGCGAACACAGGCCCGTCCCGCACCGAGCGAGGTAGTCAGATGAGCACTCCCGACCGCGAGAAGGCGCTCCAGCTCGCCCTCGCCCAGATCGAGAAGAACCACGGCAAGGGTTCGGTGATGCGCCTGGGGGACGACACGCGTCCGCCGATCGGCGTGATCCCCACCGGGTCGATCGCGCTCGACGTGGCGCTCGGCGTGGGCGGTCTCCCGCGCGGCCGGGTCGTGGAGATCTACGGCCCGGAGTCCAGCGGTAAGACCACCGTCGCGCTGCACGCGGTGGCCAACGCGCAGGCGGCCGGGGGCACCGCCGCGTTCATCGACGCGGAGCACGCGCTCGACCCGGAGTACGCCAAGGCGCTCGGCGTGAACACGGACGAGCTGCTGGTCTCGCAGCCGGACACCGGTGAGCAGGCGCTGGAGATCGCGGACATGCTGATCCGCTCCGGCGCGCTGGACGTCATCGTCATCGACTCGGTGGCCGCGCTCGTGCCGCGCGCCGAGATCGAGGGCGAGATGGGCGACAGCCACGTCGGCCTGCAGGCCCGCCTCATGAGCCAGGCGCTGCGCAAGATCACCGGTGCGCTGAGCACGTCCGGCACCACCGCGATCTTCATCAACCAGCTGCGCGAGAAGATCGGCGTGATGTTCGGGTCCCCCGAGACCACGACCGGTGGCAAGGCGCTCAAGTTCTACGCCTCCGTCCGCCTGGACATCCGGCGCATCGAGACCCTGAAGGACGGCACCGACATGGTCGGCAGCCGGACCCGGGTCAAGGTCGTGAAGAACAAGGTGGCCCCGCCGTTCAAGCAGGCGGAGTTCGACGTGTTGTACGGCGTCGGCATCAGCCGCGAGGGCTCGCTGATCGACGTGGGCGTCGAGCAGGGGATCATCCGCAAGTCCGGCGCCTGGTACACGTACGAGGGCGACCAGATGGGGCAGGGCAAGGAGAACGCCCGCAAGTTCCTCAAGGAGAACCCCGACATCGCCGCGGAGATCGAGAAGCGGATCAAGGAGAAGCTCGGGATCGGCGCGGTGCTCGACGCCGACGCCGAGCAGGTCGAGCCGCTGCCCGCGCCCGTCGACTTCTGATCGTGGCGACCTCCGGCGAGGACGGGGGTCGGCCGCTCCGTCCCCTGCGGCCGGCCCGCCGCCGGATGTCGTCCGACGAGCTCGAGCCGGCCCCGCGGGAAGCGGTCCCGGTCGTCTCGTTCGACGACCTCGATCCGGCGGAGTCCCGGC